>JALUVT010000034.1 GCA_027020325.1 bacterium | reverse complement strand
ACTTTTTAAGAAATATGCGAAAAACGCCCTTCGGAATTTTTGTTCTTTATCGTGGAGCATTTAGCATCGCGGTCGGAATTTCGGCGGCGTATTGGGCAGTTTACATGTTAAGAGAAATCAATCTCGGGTATTTTTGGTTCATGCTAATCAGCGTCTCGGCAGTCAGTTTCCAGATAATCTTTCTGCCAATTATGGGGCGCTTTTCAGACAGGTATGGCAACATAGCCCTTCTTCGCGCCTGCTCGTTTTTCATAACAATGGTCCCCCTCCTCTGGTTCATCTCATCCTTCATCAAAAATGAATTTTACCTTCGCCTTTTCCTGGTTATCGGGCCGCAGATGTTTGCCGGCTTTGGTTGGGCAGGATACAACCTCGCAACAAACAACTACATCTACGACGCCCTGAGCAAAGAAAAAATCGGATTCGGCCTCTCCTACCTAAATTTCTTCGTCGGAACAGGGCTCTTCATAGGCGCAATAATCGGCTCAATAATCACATTTTTTCAGGTCAGCTTCATGAACACCATCCTTTTTATCTTCCTGCTCTCAACAATTCTTCGCGCATTAAGCTCAATCATTTTCCTAAAACAGCTAAAAGAGGTAAGGCACGTGAAAAAACTCTCTGCGCATATAATGTTTACAGAACTAAACCCGGCAACAGGCATCGGCCACGAAATCAGAAGCCTCGGGCACTTTGTAAGCAAGGTCAAACACTATATTTAAATAGTTATCCACCTTAAAATTGGAATGGCAAGAAAAAGCTGCCCCGGATGCGCGAAAGGGATAAAGAAAGAGTTTAACTACTGCCCTTTTTGCGGAATCTCCTTAAAGGAAATAGCAGAACAGGAAAACTTCGGGCTGCTTGGAAGAGACGATTATTCCCCAAAACTGCCAATCAGGGATGAGCAAAAAATCCCCTTCGGGCTCGGAAAAATAGTTGACTCCCTAGCAAGGCAGCTTGAAAAGCAAATGGGTTCTGTTAATTTTGAAAACCTTTTTAATGGAATGAATAACTCCGGATTCAAAATAAAAATTTCCACGACAGCCGAAACTCAGGAAGAAGAAGAGCAGCCAGTCCAAAAAAAGATTTCAAAAGAGGAAATTAAAAGAAGAATAAAGCTTCCAAGAGTGGATGCAAACTCGCGGTTCAGGCGCTTATCAGACAAGATAGTCTACGAGCTTGAAGTTCCCGGCGTCAATTCCCTTGAAAACGTTGAAATCAAGGAGCTTGAAAGCGGTTTTGAAATAAAGGCCTATTCAAAAAAGGAATGCTTTGTAAAATTCATCCAGCTAAAAAGTGAAATTAAAAACTTCTACATTGAAGGCGGAAAGCTTTTCGTTGAACTCAAGGCCTGACACGGCAACAAGTAGTTTTTTAAATGAATTTTTTTTATACTTTAAGCGAGCTCGTGGCGCAGTCAGGTAGCGCATCGCTCTGATAAGGCGGGGGTCCTGGGTTCAAATCCCAGCGAGCTCATTTCATCACTAAATTCCCATCTAAGCCAGATACGATAAGCTTTCTGTCTTAACATTGGCCTGTGCCGTGAAACTTATCATAAATAATCCTTTCTATCTCTCTTTTATTCTTTTTTGGGGCGTATTTCATTGTCGTTATTAGCCTGAAAAAATAATAAAAATCTATTCTTTTTATTTCCTCGTCAGACAGCCCCTTAATTTTGGTATACTCATCAAGAAAATCTTCAAAATACCTTAAATACCCGTAAAACAAAAACCAATTCTTTATACAGGCCAATTCAAAGGGCAAATCTCCAATTCTGTGTATCTCAAAGTCAATTAATCCGACACCATTTTTGCTAACAATTATATTTTTTGGGTTAAAATCTCCATGTAATGGAACAATCCTTAACTTACCCTTTCTCAGTTTATCAAACCACCCATGTAAATATTTCTTATACCTTTTATTTTCAACCTTTCTAATTTTTCTATCTATCTCTTTTAACCAATCATTTGCAGTAAACATTGGATATGTTTTACTAGTCCAAGACCTTGTATTTGATAATTTGTGAATTTTAGCAAGTTCAAACGCAACTTCACGCAGATACTTTTTACATTTATTTTTTAGGTAAAAATGTAGCGTTTTCCCCTCAATAAAAGTTGTGACAAGAATACCAAGATTTTCGCAAAACTCTCCTTTAAAAAATACTACTTTCTGGATTCTAAAATCCTTTTTTGATAAATAATCTAAAATCCTTTTCTCTTCACTAACCCTTCCAATGTTTGACTGGGGAAAAATTTTTACCAATAACTCCTTTTTAGGATTTACTATCCTCAATTTAAAAACTACACTCTCCGAAAGCCCCCCAGACATTTTTACCAGAGATTTAATCCCAGAATTTGGAAATTTCTTTTCTAAAAATTTTCCAATTACTTTTCTTTCCACTTTCTCCCCCATAATCCTAATTCCCCCGGACAAGCAAAAAATTTCGTCTCCGAAAGTTTAATCATAAATCTTTCCCTTCTATTAATCCCCGCAACCATAATCCTCCTTTCTTCATAATTTGCCCTGTAAAGTGCGTGATGCTTTCCAATTCCTGTTCTAAATGTGGGCAACTCATACCCCAAACTCTTTTTGTATCCAGAGGAACAGGGTTCTGTTTTAATGCCCACGACTTTTCTAAAATTCGTTCAAAAGTTCCGTTTTCAGACCTTGAGGGAAAATGTTTGCGCCGTTTATCTAGCTTTATTTCGAACATCTCTAATTTCCTCTAAACAAACTAAATTCCCTGATTTTTCATTTTCCGCGCTTTTACCAAGCAGCTTCTTTTCTTCCGTCACAACTACATCCAAATCCACGATATTTTCCCGCATATACCCCAATCTTTTTTCAATTCTATCTAATCTGTTCTCCACATCTTGCTGCTGCATGGCTATAAAATAACTCTTAGATATATAAGGCTTTCTAAAACGCTCGTCTGGTGCCCTTGCCTTCAGGACAAATTTAAAATTAACCGTCAACAGTTAAAGCCAAAAAACAAAAACAATTTAAATCCTCCCCACTTAACTGCTGTAACTATGAAAATTACAAAATTTGCTCAATCATGTATTCTAATTGAAACAAATGGAAAAAGAATCCTTATTGACCCTGGATACCTGCAGTATAAAGAATCTTACCCCGAAAATGAATGGAAAGATATTGATATACTTTTAGTCACACATAAGCATGGCGACCATTGTCACGTCGATGCCATTAAAGAAATTGTTAAAAATCCAACAACAAGATTTTACACCACCAAAGAAGTTGCCGACGCATACCCGGAACTCTCGCCGGAAATTATCAAAGAAGGTGACTTCTTAAATGTTGATAATATCCGGATAGAAGTTGTAAAAGCAATCCACGGATATATTCCATTACTTAGGGGCGG
>JALUVT010000033.1 GCA_027020325.1 bacterium | reverse complement strand
TCTGCTGCAAGTTGGCGGTTTTCTGCACACGGTTTGGAAACTTAGCCCCCCTCCCCCGCGGCCGCGAGGGCAAAAATTACCGCCGGTTGATGTCTTCATCACCGTCTGCGGCGAACCAGTAGAAGTGGTCCGCCGTACGGTCCGCGCGGCGAAAAAAATGGTTTACCCCCGAAAAAAAATCTATCTTCTCAATGACGGTTATGTGGCCGGGAAAAAGAACTGGCGGGAAATTGAAAAACTGGCCCAAGAAGAAGAAGTCTTTTGTTTGACGCGTCGTCAACCGGGCGGCTACAAGGCCGGCAATGTTAACCATGCTTTGCGCCAAACCAATTCGCCTTTAATTGCCCTTTTTGACGCTGATCAAGTACCGCGGCCTAATTTTCTCCGCCAAACTGCACCCTACCTTGCGGCCAATCCCCGCCTGGCCCTGGTTCAAACACCGCAGTACTACACCAATTCTCCCGACAACGAACTCACTGCAGGGGCCTGGGAACAGCAAGAACTCTTTTTTGGCCCTATTTGCGTCGGGAAGAACAACTATAACGCGGCTTTTTGGTGCGGGACCAATGCTCTTCTCCGCCGCCGTGCTTTGGAGGAAATTAACGGCCTGCCTCAAGATAATATTGCCGAGGATTTTCTCGCCAGTCTTTTTCTCCACCAACGCGGCTGGCAAACTCTGTACCTGCCGCAAGTTTTAGCCGATGGACTAGCCCCGCCGGATCTTGTTTCCTATGCCAAACAGCAGTTTCGTTGGGCGCGGGGATCGCTGGAAATTATTCTCCGCCACAATCCTTTTTTCAAGAAAGGCCTCAGCTTCTCGCAACGGCTGCAGTATCTTTATTCGGCCAGCTATCATCTCAATGGCGTCGTTGTTTTAATTGACATTCTTATTCCTCTCCTCGTTCTTCTCACAGGCCGGGCTCCGGTGGTTAATGACCCCGCTTTCCTTCTTTATTTTGCTCCTTTTATTGTCCTGATTCTTCTTCTTTTAATGATCGCGACCAATTTTAGTGTTACTTTTCGCGCTCTGCAATTTTCGGTCAGTCTTTTTTTCATCCAGATTCAAGCTTTGGGCGGGGTAATTCTTCAGCGCCGTCATTCTTTTGCCGTAACCCCGAAAATCAAAATTCAGCAAAACGGTTTTTTTTACGGTCTCCCGCACTGGCTTTATCTTTTCAGCGCCAGCGGGATTATTCTTTGGCGTCTTCACCTTTCCGGCCCCAGTGCTTCAATTTTAAACAACAGCGCCTGGATTATTTTTAACCTCGGGCTCTTTTTCCCTTTTCTTCGGCTCTCTCTTCCTCCCCGCTCCGCCGTCCGTCTTTTTTTCCAGCCCCTGCTGGCGGGACCCAAACAGTGGCTGCGCCAACGCTATCTTTTCCGTCAGATCCTGCTTCCGCTCTATCTCTATCACAGTAAATGGCGGCGGGGAAAAAATATCCTCTCCCAACCACCCTCGGACTAAAGCCCCAGCGGGGAGATCTTTTGATTGGCGCTTTTAAGGATGAAAAAAGTAAAGAATAAGCAAAATTCTGCCACGCCCCCTCAACAAGGGGCGCGTTTGCGCCAGCGTCTAATTCTTCTTTCCCTCCTTTTTATTGGCGGCCTTTTGCGTTTCTACCGTCTTGACTATTGGAGTTTTCGCCTCGATGAAGCCCAAAGCATCTGGCAGGCCAGCCACCAGCCGCCTTTTATTATCGAGCACCAATTGACCAATGTTCATCTTCCTCTGCACAACTTTCTCCTCCGCGCCTGGCTTTTGCTGGGACCAATTAATGAAAGCCGCATCCGTTTTTTAGCCGCTTTTTTCGGCTTTCTCTGCCTCCCACTCCTCTATTTTCTCACGCGCACTCTTTTTGATTCTCAATTGGGGCTCTTAAGTACTTTTATTGCTGTTTTTTCCCCTTTTTGGGTCTGGCAGAGCCGCGAAAACCGCATGTACTCCCTCTTAACCTTTCTCGTTCTTTTATCCGCTCTCGCTTTTGTCAAAATGCTCCGCCGCAACCGCGGTCCGTGGTGGGCAATCTACACTTTGGCTAATGCCATTGGTCTTTTTACTCACTATTTTTATCTTTTCTTTCTCCTCTTTCAAGCTCTCTTCTTTTTTCTTTTTTCTTATTCCCCTCTTGCAGCTCCGTCGGAGGAAAAAAAGAAAACCTTCCCGCTAACCCTTTTTTTCTCCCTCGCTTTGAGTGCACTGCTTTCTTTTCTTCCCCTCCTGCCTTGGGCCTGGGCTTTTGTCCTCAATTGGGGACGCAACAGTAAAGCTCCAACTTTGCTCCTGCCTTCTCCCTACAATCTCATTCTTTCTCTTTTTGAATTTGTTTTTGGCTTTCAGCCTCCTCTGCTCAATACCATTGTCCTCTCCCTCTGGCCCCTGCTGATTCTCCTTCTTTTTGCTTTCCTGCAGCGGCGGCGTCCTTTTAGTTTTTGGATTACTTTTCCCCTGCTCGGTTTTTTACTGCCTCTTATTCTTACTTATTCTCTGAGCCGTCTTTGGCAACCGATTTACTTAACCCGCTATCTTTCCGTTGCCGCTCCTTTTTTCTTTATCACCTTGGCTTGGTTCATCCGTAACTTTCAATCACCGCGCGGGCGGTTTCTTCTTTCTCTTCTGATGGGGATTGGGCTGGGGCTTTCGCTTTTTAACCAACAACTCAACCCGGCCAGCCCCTTGCGGGAAAACTATCGCGCCCTAACTTCTTATTTGCAACAAAATTTACAAATCCAGGATTTGATTGCTCTTACACCTCCTTATATTCAATATCCTTTTCAATACTATTATCAGGATTGGGGGCGCTGGATTACTGTGCCCTATTGGGAACGGCAGCAGGGAGCTATTCCGCCGCTGGATTCTGAACATCTTCGCGCGACGGACGATAAAATCCGCCGCAGTGGCCACCGCCGTCTCTGGCTGATTACGAGTGAAGAATTACCGGGCAGTAAAAAGGCGCGCCAATACTTTGATCAACACTATTACCCTTTGCAGCGCCAGCAGTTTTCCGCTTTCTTATGGCTTCACCTCTACGAAATTCCCGCCCCCTAGCCATCCGATAGTAATTGACAAAATTCAACAATAATGGTTATGATTAAATTTCTAAGACGGATGATGCGCCACAAGGCTCAAATTTTTTTCACCAGCATTGTTCTAATTTTAAGCTGGTTTTTTCTTTTTCCTCCTTCCTCCGCGGCGCGGGACTATCTGGAAATCAAGAAAACTGCGGCTCCGCTTGATCTTGAGGTCAACGAGGAATTTGAGATTACAATTCAGGTTCGCGCCCCCAGCGAACTGCCTTCAATTCACCAGCCTTTGGATTTGATTCTGCTTCTTGACCGTTCCTACAGTATGATTGAATATCAGGATCAGCGTTTTAATCAGGCTTTA
>JALUVT010000032.1 GCA_027020325.1 bacterium | reverse complement strand
AGCGGTACTTTTACCACTGGGGATATTAATTTTCCTTAGCCAATTTACCCGCCTGATAGGGGACAAATTTTTCTAATTCATGGTAAACTGCCAAAAGTTTTCTTGGTTCTCCGTCGACATATGCAGAGTGATGGGCGGGATGAACAGAGGGAAGAAAAAGATTTTTTAATAGCATCCTCCGTTCACTTTCTATTGTTTCGCGCTGTCTTTCCTCATTTTCGGCGCGGTAATCATTAGTCCCGCCGTAATCGAGGAAATAAAATTGAGGTTCTCCCCCTTTTTTAATAACTTTTATATGTCCGCTGGAAATAACTCCCGCATCAAGAAAATCCCCATGAGCTTGACCTAATTCATTATGGATATTGACTAAAGTCAAAAAAAGTTTCTTTGCTTCTTCAATACTAAGTTTTTGTTCTTCTCGTGTTTTTCCTTTTGATTTGATATACTCCCATAAAGTTGGACCTTTAATTTCTTCTTCTCTATAACCGGTGATCCTTCCTTGAGCGTCAGTAATCAGACCATAAATTCGGGGAAGGCCGCGAGGTGGTTCCCCTTCATGTTTTGCTTGGTAATCAAGGCATTCTTGAATAAATTTAAGTTGAGCTTGGTTGGCTTCTGCTTCGGGATTACGGAATTCTTTAATAAGTTGACCGGGAGATTCGGGGTCACGCCGAACTCTTTTGCGTGTTCCGAAAACTTCTCCAATTTGATCTAAGATCGATTGATTGTATTCTAGTCTAAAATTCATCTTCTCCGCTCTTAAAAACGAATAATTTATTTCCTAATTTTATTTTTCTCCTAAAGGGGGCGAATTTCAGAAAGTAAAACCCCCTCGGTAATTAGTCCTTTGGGATTAAAAATTGCATCCAATTCCTGATGAATTTCATGCTCAATTGTTTTGCGATGATTGGTAATAACTTCATTAAATTTATAACCGGCAATAACTGAGCGAATTCGTGAACGGGCGACCGGCCGCACGATCTTGGAAACAAAGCGTTCCCCAATATTTTCCCAAAGTTCATTAATCATATTTTTGTTGATACGAAAAAGGATTGTCCCTTCAACTGTAACGAGTTTATTATCCGCGGTTACGGTATTGATTGGTTCATCACCAAAAGCTTCGGGATTGCTGAGGTCAATCCCGCGGGTAATATTGTATTCCAATGTTTGGGCATTAAAAAGTTTGGCCACTTGCCAAAAAGGAATTTTGAAATGAAGTCCTGGACCTTTAATAACAGGAAGAATACCCTTTCCGCGATCAAAGATGCAGGCAACATGCCCCGGAGGAACGGAAACAAGAAAGCCGCCGACAATCTCATCAACGAGGATCGAGACAACAAGTTTATCAAACATTGATTAAACTGAGATTTTAATGGTGGCCTCGACGGGATTTGAACCCGTGTTGCCGGGATGAAAACCCGGTGTCCTGGACCAGGCTAGACGACGAGGCCGTCTTAAGCTCTATTATACCAAATAAGCCAATAAAAACAATTCCGCCCTCTTGGCAGTTCTTGGTCGGTGATGTTACAATGGGAAAAAATTGCTGATGGAATTGTGTGATCTTTGCCAACAGCGCCCGGCCACAACACGGATTTTAAACCTCAGCGCCGAGGGTAAAAAAGTAACCAAGCTTTGTTCTGTTTGTGCGCGTAAACAAAACCGCGGTAGCAGTTTTTTTTCTCCTTTTGATGATTTTTTTTCTGATTTTTGGAGTCCTTTTACTGCCTCGCGTCCGCGACGGGAACAGGTAATTGATATTGGAGAAAAACTTTCGCAACGGGCGAAAAAAGTGTTGCAGCTGGCGGCGGAAAAAGCCCAGGCCTTGCAGCATCAAACAATTGATACTGAACACCTCCTTTTGGCTTTAACTGAAGAAGATGCAGTGGCAACAAAAATTTTTCAAGAAACGGGAATCAAACCGCAGGAATTAGCGCGTTATTTGGAAAATTTACTCCCTCGCGGTTCAGCTAAAACAACACCCACCGAACTGGCGCCGCGGAGCAAACGCGTTTTACAGTTAGCTTATGACGAGGCTCTGCAGCTTAACCACAATTATATTGGCTCGGAACACATTCTTTTGGCTTTAATTCGCGAAGGCGAAGGTTTGGCGGCGCAAACTTTGAAAAAATTTGGTCTTGATCTGCCGCGGGCGCGGCAGGCGGTGATTAAATTGGTCGGGGAGGGACTTAAAGAAGGAGAAAAAGCTCCCGAACCATCTTCAACTCCGACCCTGGACCAATTTTCCCGCGATTTAACCAAATTAGCCCGCGAGGGGAAATTGGATCCCATCATCGGCCGCAGTGAGGAAATTGAACGCGTGATCAACATTCTTTCGCGCCGCACCAAGAATAATCCTGTTCTTATCGGTGAACCCGGAGTCGGTAAAACAGCGATTGCCGAAGGCTTGGCAATGCGGATCGTTAAAGGTGAAGTGCCTGATTTGCTGAAAAACAAGCGGGTAGTGGCTTTGGATTTGGCAGCAATGGTGGCGGGAACTAAATATCGCGGCGAATTTGAAAAACGCCTCAAAGAGGCTCTGGATGAAATATTAGCCGCCAAAGGAGAAATAATTCTTTTTATTGACGAGCTTCATACTTTGGTCGGGGCCGGAGGGGCGGAAGGGGCTATTGACGCAGCCAATATTTTGAAACCCGCTTTGGCGCGGGGCGAATTGCAGGCCATTGGAGCGACAACATTGGGAGAATACAAAAAATATATTGAGAAAGATCCGGCTTTAGAACGCCGTTTTCAGCCTATTTTGGTTCCCGAAAATACAGTCGAAGAAACAATGGAAATTTTACGCGGCCTCCGCGACCGCTACGAGGCTCATCATCGGGTTAAAATTACCGACGAAGCCATCGAGGCCGCGGCCAAACTGGCCGACCGTTATATTTCGGACCGCTTTTTACCCGATAAGGCAATTGATTTAATTGATGAAGCTTCGGCGGAAGTTCGTTTGCGCGCTATTGAGCCGCCAGCCAATTTAGTTCAATTGAAAGAACAAATCAAAAATCTGGAACAGGAAAAAGAGGCCGCGGCGCGGGCCCAGGATCAAAAAAGAGTAGCGCAGTTAAATGAAGAACTGGAAAAATTGGAAAAATCACGCCAGGAAATTGAAGAAATTTGGCAACGAACCCGAGGGACAGAACAACCCGAAGTTAAAGTTGAAGATATTGCCCGCGTTGTTTCTAAAATTACAGGAATTCCCGTGACCAAACTAACCGAAACCGAACGGGAAAAACTGCTCCATTTGGAAGAACATCTGCACCAAAAAATTATTGCTCAGGATGAAGCAGTGCATTTAGTGGCCGATGCGATTCGTCGGGCGCGGGCGGGCTTAAAGGGGCCCAACCGTCCGATTGGTTCATTTATGTTTTTGGGCCCGACCGGAGTG
>JALUVT010000031.1 GCA_027020325.1 bacterium | reverse complement strand
GAAGAAGTAGCCGCACAATTAAATGAAAATACACAACATTTCTTTGCTCCGGAGGGGGATAAGTTTTTGTGGTAGAATCAAGCTCAAGAAGAGCGATGTTTCGTCAGCGATTTTTTCTCAATACCTTTCTGGCGAGTTTGATTTTTTGGCAGTTGGGGTTATGGACTTTGTTTTTGAATTGGAAAATTCTCCCGCCGCAAGTACCTCTCTATTATTTCCGTTCCTGGGGAGAAAGCCGCTTGGGGACACGGGAAGACTTGCTTCTTCTCCCCCTTAGTGCAGGACTAGTTTTATTATTCAACCTCTGGGCGGCGCTGTATTTTTATCAGCGGGAAAAAGAAAAGCTCTTGGCGCAATTGCTCCTGCTTAATAGTGTTGTCGTTAATTTTTTAGCCTTTATTTATCTTTACCGCATTGTCAATTTGGTTAGTCCCTAAAAAGATGAACCAACAGTTAAAAAAAGAGCGGATTTTAGCCTTGGAAACCAGTTGTGATGAGACGGCGGTGGCGGTGGTGCTGCGCGGGCGCGAGGTTCGCAGTCATTTTTTGGCTACTTCTGCTGATTTACACCAAAAAACCGGCGGGATTGTTCCCGAGATCGCGGCGCGGGAACAATTAGTGTTTATTTTGCCCCTTATTGAAAAAGCACTCCAAAAAGCTTGGGGAAGAATAAATGCCGCGGACATTGATGCCTTGGCTGTAACCAACTGCCCCGGTTTGTTGGGTTCGCTGCTCGTTGGAGTCGAGACCGCGCGGACTTTGAGTTGGGTTTGGCAAAAGCCCTTAATTCCCGTTAATCACCTAACGGCGCATCTTTATTTTCCTTGGCTGGAGGGACTTGATCCAACCTTTCCTTTATTGGGGTTGATTGTTTCCGGAGGGCATACCGAGCTTGTTTTTTGGCCCCAGCACGGACAATTTGAGCTTTTAGGGGTCACACGCGATGATGCGGCGGGAGAAGCTTTTGATAAAGCGGCTAAAATGCTGGGATTAGGCTATCCCGGAGGACCGGCAATTGAAAAAGAAGCCAAGAGGGGGAAAGCAGTGGTCAAACTTCCCCGTCCCCTCTTAAAAGAAAATAATTTTGATTTTTCTTTTTCTGGTCTCAAAACAGCTCTCTACTATTTTTTGCAGCAAAATCCTGCTTGGGCTAAAGATCCTTTGCGGCGTGCAAATTTAGCGGCTTCGTTTCAAGAAGCCGTGGTTGAAGTTTTAGTTGAAAAAACTTTTCGCGCCTGGGAGCAGATGCGGACTAAGGCCGTTGTTGTCGGAGGCGGGGTCAGTGCCAATCAGCGCTTGCGTCAAACAATGGTTCAGCGCTTACCGGTCCCGGTCCTTTTTCCCCCTCGGGAATGGGCTACCGATAATGCGGCATTGATTGGTGCTTGTGCTTATTTTAATTTTCAGCCCTGTTCCTGGGATCAGATTCAAGCTGTACCGCGTTGTCCTTAAGATGTTGGCTCAACGAGTAGATTTAAGAAAGTTAAAACCAGAAAAAAAATTATCATTTCTTAAAAAAGCGGCTCAGATTTTGGCCGCGGGAGATTTGGTGATCTATCCTACAGACACGGCCTATGCTTTGGGAGCGAATGCTTTGGATGAAGCCGCAGTGGCGAAAGTTTTTCAACTTAAACAGCGCCCGCGGCATAAGGCTTTGTCGGTTTTAGTGAGTTCCGTAGCAATGGCGAAAAAATATACTCAATGGAATGCGCGGGCGCAGGAATTGGCGCAACGGTTTTTGCCGGGACCTTTAACTTTAGTTGTTGCACAAAAAACCAAGCTTTTTCCCTCATTATTGACCGCGGGAGGGGCAACGATCGGCTTACGCATCCCCGCAGCGAAAACAGCATTGACCTTGGCTGAGATTGCCGGTTTTCCGATTACTGCAACTTCGGTCAATATTAGTGGAGAACAACCTTGTTATAATCTTGAGCAATTAGCAGCTGTTTTTCAACGCGCTCCCGTAAAAATGATTCTTGATCAAGGCGCCTTGCCGCCAATCTTACCCTCAACAATTGTTGATGTGACTCAGCAGCCCCCACGAATTTTGCGGCAGGGGCCAATTAAAGCCGCGGAGCTAGGATTGGATTAGTTTTCGTTGCCGATGAGGGCTAACATTTCTTCAAAATAGCGGATTGTTCGTTCAACGAGCCATCGTTCCTCACCTGCACTTAATGAATAGAGGTATTTATTGAGAAGATAAAGACAAATGCGGAGACGCCAGGCATCCATCCAAACTAAAGTTGCGTTGCGCGGTTTGCGGGCAATATCATTGTTGATCTCGCGTGTGTGCCAACCGTACATTTTTTAAAATATAGCCGAATTAACCTTGCCTTAGGCCAGCGGTGGGATAACCGGTAGAAAAGAATATTTTGCATTATAACACAACCTGTCTAGAAAGTATTGAGTTTTTTTAATGATTTTATAAAGTAGCTTAGATTCCTTTGAAAAGTTTTTTGCGCGGGCGGCGGCGTAGAGGAGAGGAGGAAGTTTTGCTTTTTTCGCGTCTTGAATTTGGAGTTACGGTTTGGGCTTGATGGGTTTCTTTTTTTTCTGCCTTTGGAGATTTTTCTTTCTCTTCTTTGGCTTCTTCGGCTGAAGGAGAAAGCCAGTCTTCAAGACCAAGAAATTCACGCACCCGTTCTATTTTTTCTCCCCAATCTAAATCTGCGCTTAGTTTTTCTGATTCCCGCAACAATTTCTGGAAAATTTTCTGCCAGCGCCGGGCTTTTTTTTCCAATTTGCGCCGCCATTGTTTAGTTTGTTGCGGAGCGTAAAGAATGATCGCCAAAATCCCAACAACCGCACCGATAATGCTGCCCAAGATAAAACTTTTCCAGCTTCCTCTCTGTCGTGACATTTTTAGTCAATCGCTACTTCTTTCTTCTTCTTTGGGATGGCGGAAAAGCTCCCAAATTTTTTTCCCCGCAGCAATAATACTTAGGGGGGTTTTTACTTTTTCAACAGCCTCACCAACTTGTTGTAAACTCTGATTGAGAAAAAGGGAAAATTTTTCCGCTTCACCTAAAACTTGATTAAAGCGTTGGACGCTTTGGCGGACTTCACGAAGGATAAAGAAGAGCTGCATTCCGATTAGGCTCAGGGTGGTCCCGAGCAAAATAATCATAATTACGAGAAGAATTTGCAGTGTGTTATTCATGGGCAGTTTTTAGCTTGGCCTTAATCTAGCATAGGGCAGGGGCAGGGTCAAGGTGCAGGGTTAACAACTTCCACCTGGCGTCGGACGGTTGTTTCTTTACCGTTGCCTTTACGAACAGTAATAACAATATTGTTTAATCCCGGTTCCAATCCGAGGGTAAAACGAAAAGTTCCGTCTTCTTCCAGTGGTTTTTTCTCGCCGTTGATGAATAATTCTACCCCCGGTTCAGTTTGCCCGCTTACTTCAACATATTCTTGATAAATAATACTTTCTTCTGGCGGAGTTTGAAGCACCAAGACTGGTTGTCCGCTATAACGGCGGTATTGGAAATAGAGTAAACCTAAAAAGGCGATAATGGTGAGGGAGATAACTA
>JALUVT010000030.1 GCA_027020325.1 bacterium | reverse complement strand
CGGAAGATCCATTTTTTTCCCACTCTGCCCCCAGCTCTCTAAGGAGACGGAGAAAATTTTGTACTTCAGGCCCCTGCTCTAGATTAATCAGCCGAGTTGCTTCCTTTGCTTTCAAAGCTCCCACCAGAGCCAAAAAACTTAACCGCCAGTCATTTAACGGCAGTTCAATTACTCCGCCCTTTAATTCTCCACGCAGAAAAAGAAAATTGTCGCGAAAATTAACCTGCAGCCCCTCTTTCTCCCATAACCAGCGAAATTGAGGATTTTCTTCTTTACTCCAAGGCACTAAGGCCTGTTGAAACCTCGCCACCAAGGCCGTCGCCAACAGTGATTTGAAAAAAATCAAATTCTGCGCCCGGGGGGGGATTTTGTAATCATTCACCGCCCGGCCCTGCACAGTTACCGCGGCGGAACGAAGAGTAATCTTAACTCCCAAGAATTCCAGTAAATCACGGTAAGGAGAAAAGGGGAAAAAAGAGGGGAAAGGAGTAATTGTTAAAGGATTTTCACCCAAAAGGGCGGTTAAAAGCCAGACCTGAGCCAGCCGCCACGAAGGCGGACTTTCCAGCTCGCCTTTTAAGTTTGCTCCTCCTTTAACAATTAAGTAACTCATTATTAACTGTCGCGATTATAACGGTTTTTACAATCGGGGTAAAATTTAGGAATCGTTTTTTTGACAAAGCCAAAAAAGCGAAGGGCCAAAATTGATCCGCGCCAACAGAGGCTGAAAAAATCTTTCCGTCGAAAGAAGGATAAAACGAGGAAAAAGTTTTTTGATCCAGGGGCTACGCCAATTGGAAACCGAAAGTTTGGCCTGCGGCAGAAGCTGGCAACGGCGCAACATTTCTTCCACCGCCCGGGGATGAAAATTATAAAAAATACCCTCTTTCCCGGCAGCGGGCTGACGATAAGGCTCCAGCGAAGAAGAAAAGTTTTTTTCTCCGCGCCACCAAGCCCGTAAACGCGCCTTAAAATGACATTTATTGGCTGTTTCAAGAATAAAATAGCCTCCCGGACGCAAAATCCGCGCCACTTCCTGCAAAACTCGCTCCGGGGCCTCAAGATGGTGCATTACCCGCACCATCACCGCCCAATCAATCGCAGCGGTTTTGAGGGGAAGTTGATATAAATCACCTTTTTTTATCTCAACCTGAGACAAACCCAAATTTTCCGCCAATAGCCGGGCCTGCGATAAATTTTTTTCTGATAAATCGAGCAAGATAATCTTCGTAAAACGCTCCGCATAAAGGGGGAGGAGGCGGCCAAAACCCGCTCCGAGATCAGCGATAATCCCTCCCTGCTGCGGCAAAAACCGCCGCAGGGCAATTTTTTCCGCCTCATCTTCATATTGACGCCCTTGCCAATATTGGATATAATCGCAGTCTGAAGCGTCGTAATCAACCCGTTGCGGAAGGGACGGCGAATTTTTCATCACCGCTATTTTAGCATAAAAACAATGAAAAAACTAAAGGCGAAAAAAAGAACTCTCCGTGGACGCAAGGTCAAACAACTGCGGCGGCAGGGAATTCTCCCCGCCAACATCTACGGCCGCGGCATTACCTCACAGGCAATTGAACTACCGCAACAAGAATTTTTGCGCATTTTTAAGGAAAGCGGTGAAACCGAAGTCATCGAACTAATGCTGGAAGGAGAAAAAGAAGCGCGGCCGGTTCTCGTTCGTCATCTCCAGCTGCACCCGGTAACGGAAGAGATCCTTCATGTTGATTTCCTCCAAGTCAACTTAAAAGAAGAAATTACCGCTGCGGTACCCTTAGTTTTCGTTGGTCAATCACCAGCGGTCAAAGAAGGACGGGGAATTCTGTTGGAATTAATGGATGAATTAGAGGTACGCGCCCTGCCGACGCAAATACCCTCGGAAATAAAAGTTGATATTAGTCAACTGCAAGAGGTTAATGATTTCTTAACCGTTGCTGATCTGCCTCTCCCCGACGGAGTAACAGCAGAAAAAGAGGCGGAAGAGCTTATCTGTAAGATTGAAGCGCAAAAAACAGCCGCAGAAGAAGAGGAAGAAGAAGCAGCGGAGGAAACAGAAGCCGCAGCCGAAGAGGCTGAAAGCAGCAGTGAAGCAACTCCCCAAGAAGAAAAAGCGAGCGACGCGGCCACAAATTAATCTAGACTTTATCTTCTCCTTTTTCTCTCCCCAATAATGCTCCCGGGGCAATTGGTAAACTAAAGCTAAAAGTTGAACCTTGGCCCAGTTCCGACTCAACCCAAATCCGTCCGCCGTGCATTTTGACAATTGATTTTGAAATATAAAGTCCCAATCCCGTTCCTTTGGAGCCCTCTTCCAAGGGGCCGGCGATGCGGTAAAACTTTTCAAAAAGATGGGGCAAGCTTTCGCGGGGAATTCCTGGCCCCGTATCTTTAATATGCGTAATTACTTCACCGTGCACAGAATCGTATTCACAGCTAATCTCGACCGATCCTTTTTTGGTATAAGTCAAAGCATTATGAATCAGATTATTCAAAACTTCGGGAATCCGCAGAGGATCAGCGAGGACTAAGGGCAGTGGAGGCGAGGGGCGATGCCAGATCAAGGCTAAATTCTTTTCCCGGGCCAAATCCTGAAATTCCTGCAGCAAACTTTCAATAATTTCTTCCCAAACTAAAGGCTTTTTTTGGATTGTTAATTTACCCCGTTCAATCCGGGTAATGGAAAGAAGGTTTTCCATCAACGCCGTTATTCTGCGGCTCGAGGCCAGGGCGCGGTTAATAAATTGTTGGTACTCTGGTGTCAACTGGGAACCTAGCTCTTCCTGCAAAACCGAAAGATAGCCGACAATTGAAGTAATTGGAGTCCGCAGTTCATGAGCGGCCATGGCGACAAAATCAAGTTTCATTCGCTCCAGTTCCCGTTCTTCAGTAACATCATGAAAAGTGAGAATATAGGCCACATCCTGGTTTTCCTGCGGCGGAATCGCGGCGACAATTAAATTGACAAATTTTTCTTCTCCCTCACGGTCGCGGAGACGCAGGTTTTCTTGCTGGAAAATAATATTTTCCGGCGGATTTAGGAGCTCGGGATTAGCATACTGGACACTGGGAATCGGTTCACCGTGCTCATTAAAAAGAGGTAAAACTTCATCGACCCGCAAATAGCGTACTTCCTCCGCTGACCAACCCGTAATTTTACTCGCCGCGGGATTAAAAACAACAATCCGGTGACGCTGGTCAAGAGCAATTACGCCATCAATGACTCCGGAAATAACTAAATCGAGTTTGTTGCGTTCATTGTCGAGGAGGTTGCGGTCGGCTTTGAGGGTCTCGACCATTTTCTGAATATGCTGCGCCACTTCACTAAATTCATCATCAGTAATTAAGTAAAGTTCTTCTCCCAGTTCACCGTTGATAATTTTACGACTCCAACGGATAATTTTTTTCAAAGGACCAGTAATATTGCGGGTAAAAAGAGTACTAATAATTAAAAGATAAAAAGAACTAAAAAGCATCAACAGTCCCAAACGGGAGAAAGTAGGTAAAAATTCTTGGGGGGCATAAACAAGAATTCGGGCCAAAATCACGGAAAGAAAAGAAAGCTGCAAACCAAAAGCAATCGCAAAAAGAAGAAAGAGAATTTTATTAAAAAGAGGCGTTGGACGATAGCGTACTTGAGGCCGCAAATCATAGGGAAACAAAGCTAATAGTGAAGACAACAGCGGCTGCAAGCGAGCTTCCAAAAAAGTGTAATTGAAAAGAGACTCAA
>JALUVT010000029.1 GCA_027020325.1 bacterium | reverse complement strand
GGGCTTTAAAAAAAATTGATAGGTTTCCCTATCGTTGTTAAAAATCAAAATCCCGATCATTATTCAATGTCGGCTTCTTCTTCGAAGTCGAAGTCGCCCTGGTCAATGTCCAACTCTTTTTCTTCAGGCATTTTTACCGCGGGAGTTCTCCCTTGGATTTTGTTATTATTTCTTTACACCTGTTCTTTTTAAATATTTAGGCAGTTTTTGGATTTTTTGACTCGCAATATTTAAAAAGGCAAAAATTTTACAAAAGAGGTTAGAAAGATTGAGGAATCATCTATTATCACCATCACATTCATTTAATTGTTCGTTGGGGAAGTAGGTAGACTTAATTTTTCTAATAAACTAAATAAAAAATAAACAAAATGGCAAAAATAAGTCCAAGTTCAATAAAGTATTCAATCGTTGCAGATTTTGTAGCCGAAGGCCCTTTCCAAAAGCCGGACGTAATTGGCGCTCTTTTTGGCCAGACAGAAGGGCTTTTGGGCTCGGATATGGAACTTAGAGAGCTTCAAAAGGAAGGCAAGGTTGGTAGAATAGAGGTAGAATTGACTACTGAAAACGGGAAGACAAAAGGCGAGATTGTAATTCCAACCGCGCTTGACAAGACTGAGACTACGATAATTGCGGCCGCAATAGAGACAATTGACAAGATTGGTCCGACTGATGCGAAGATTTCTATTCGGGAGATAGAGGATGTTCGCGGCTCAAAGAGAGACTACATAATGGAGCGTGCGAAAGCTCTTTTGGCAAAGATAAAAAGTGAGGGGGTTGATTCAACGGAGATGGAAAATGAGCTTCGGGAGTCTTCTCGCGTTGCCAAAGCAATCCTTTACGGCGAAGAGGGGCTTTCTGCAGGACCTGAAGTAGAGTCTTCTGACGAGATAATTGTCGTTGAAGGCAGGGCAGATGTGATTAATCTGCTCAAGCACGGAATAAAAAATGCGATTGGAATGCAGGGAACAAGATTTCCGAGAACAATTACCCGTCTTGGAGAAACAAAAGAGATAACACTTTTTGTTGACGGCGACCGCGGAGGGAGGCTTATAGCAGAAAATGTTTGCAACAATGCCCGTGTAGCTTACATAACAAGTGCTCCTGACGGAAAAGAAGTTGAAGAGTTGACTGGAAAAGAGATTCTTCAAGCCCTCAGAAAAAAAGTTCCAGCTAATGAGTTTTTGAAAAGCATTGGCGCTTCTGCTGGCTCCCGAGATTTTGTTAAGGGCAGAAAGCTTGGAAGTGACGAGATTTCTCGTTTAAGAGAGCTTAGCTCAGAGATTAAGGGAAGAAATGTTCTTGTCCTTGATGAGAGCCTAAATGTTTTGAGGAATATTCCCTCTTCGCGTCTTTTGAATGTCAAAGGCGAAAATGTCTTTGTTCTTATGACTTCAACGGCGACAGCATCTGTCATTTCCGGCGCTGAGAAGCTTGGCGCAAGCGCTGTTGCTGCAAAGAGCTTTGGAAAAGTACCTGATACAAATCTGCAATTAATTTCTCTTTAATTTTTTAAGGCCATTTGGCCTTTTTCATTTTTAATTATCGCGGTTAAATCTTCTAAAAAGTTATAAAGGCAATTCTCTTATAAAAAAGATGATTTGGAAGAGGGTATTTTGTTTTTGGATTTTGACAGTTTTTAGTCTGTTGATTGTCTCTGCTATTCAAGAAGCAGGCCCTGTTTCTTCCGATTTGCAGACGGTTTATGAAGAAAATTTGGCGGATGTGCCGAAGATAATAAAAATTAGCCCGGGGGAGATAGAAAATGACCGCGATGTTGTTTTGAGAATTGAGGGTGAGAATTTTTTTGAGCCGTTTGCCTTGAATGTTTCTGGTGTTTTAATTACCGATAAAGGAGTTGTTAGCCTTGGCGATGACGGGAATATTTACATGAACATTCCGAAGGGCAGCCCTTTTGGTGAATACAGGATTTCTGTTGTGACTACCGGGGGAGAGAGCAACGAGAAGGTTTTGAAAGTCATTGAGCCGTCGGAGACTGTTGGAGAGGTCACTATTTTTGAAGATTTTACGGAGCATTTAGTTAATCCTGACAAGAATATTTCAGGTAGGGGGGGGAATAAGGGTGATGAGAAGAAGGCAAATAAAACGAAGGGAAAAAATGAGAGCAAGGAGCTGGTTGAAGAGGATTGTCGTGTAGAGAAGGTGCTGTGGGATGAAAGCGAGGCATTTCTTGGGCAAAGAGTATTCTTCAAAGTAATTGGCCGCGGGGGTTGTGAGGGCGAGAAGGCGAGGCTTGAAGTTTTTGAAAAAGATTTGATAGAAGACGACAAGATAGGGAAGTTTCCCGAGGCTGTTTTTAATTCAGAAAATGTTGCTTTGGGGCAGATTTTTCTTGATGAGAAGAGCCTTTCAGAGCAGTTTTCTTTTTTTGAAGGTGATTTAGAGCTTGTTCTTTATTTTAACGAGAGGGGAAAACCAAAAGAGACTTTTAATGCTTTTGTAATATTTTCTGATGGAGGCATAGAGTCTGACATTTTGATTGTGAAAAAGTCTTCTTCTGGGGGCGGGGCGCCTGAGGGCGGCGGGCTTGGGCCTTCTGGGGGCGGTCCGGTTATAACTAGCGTTTCTCCCTCAGAAATTTTGATTCCTTCTTTTGGCACGGAATTGCTTACTATTCGTGGCAGTGGTTTTTTGGATCCTAATCTTGAGGTTTATGTCTCTTTTTATTTTAAAGGGCAGGAATCGAGAATTTATCCTTTTTTCAAGGTTATTGATGATACGACGATTGAGGTCCTTAGTCTTCCAAATCTTTTTGAAACTGGTATACTTGATGTTGTGGTTAATGGAAGTCTTGGACTGGCAAGGGATTATGTTATTTTGAAAGATAAGAATTTTGTTCCTCCGCCTACAAGAAAAACCGTCTGGCTACATCCGATTGGCGGGGCGGATATGAAAGACCTTTTCAATGACAACTTTCTTTCCCAGTGGAGCAGGGCAAGGGATATGGTTGACGCTTTTATGTTTTATGATATTCATATAGATGACTTGGGAAAAAATCCGATACCTCTTCTTGGGGATTCGGGGTCATTTTTTAACAGGGTCGGGGCTGCGGCAAAGCTTAAGGCATGGGGCATTGATGTTGGCTTTGAAACTGGGGCTGTAAAGGAGTGGGATTGTAATGCAACTTATTATACTGCAAGGACAAAGAAGATCCTTAGCAATCTTGAGAGTCTTGGCCTTCCTGCAAAATACATCCAACTTGACGAGCCGTTTCTTGGAGGAATATGGGCAGTTCCTGCGAATGGGCTTTCTTGCAAATTGGATTCTTTTGAGATAGCAAAGCGGACAGCAAGATACGTTAAAGAAATTAAGGCAGCTTATCCTTATGTTAAAATTGGACTCATTGATGCATATCCTCATTTAAGTGTTGAGGATACCATAAAGAATATTGAGTTTTTAATTGGACTGGGGGCAAAACCCGATTTTTTCTTGTGGGATGTTGATTATTCTTCTCAGAGAACTGGAGTTTATGAGAACTCTTTTGGAGGGAAGCAGTTTAGGTTTCT
The DNA here is from genome assembly GCA_027020325.1 of bacterium. GTDB lineage: Bacteria > Patescibacteriota > 4484-211 > 4484-211 > 4484-211 > JALUVT01. Next base: position 238 of record JALUVT010000029.1, on the reverse strand, counting down.
TGGCTCTCCGGTTGAGTTTTTTAATTCTATTCAAAATAAATGTTCTCAGGATCCTGTTGGAAGTTATGACTTTTTGCCGGTTCGTGCCTTTGTAAATTCTAAGAAGGGAACTCAGTTGATGTTTTTGGCAAATCCTTCAAGGAGGTTTGTTGGAGTGAATCATCCTGACGCCAAAATAGATTGTAGCAGAACAATTTTTGATTCAGATGGAGCCACGACGCCGGATTCTTTTAACAAT
>JALUVT010000028.1 GCA_027020325.1 bacterium | reverse complement strand
GGAAAAAAATACTCTGCGCCGTTTATTGGAAAAAAAATACGGACAAAACTTTTTTATTTACCAACAGGTCAAGCCTCAATTATTGGGGGGATTGCGAATAAAAATTGGTGATGATGTTTTTGATGACACTCTCAGCAACCGTCTCCGCCAACTAAAGATTGTTTTAAGTTAAAAATTCAATGCGTAAGGATGGTTTTTATTCTCTATTAGACCAAATCAAACACGACCTGCAGAAACTGCAGTCACAACCCGAACTAAAAAATGTCGGTTATGTCGAAAGTGTCGCCGACGGTATTGCTCGTCTCTCGGGATTATCAGAAGTTCGGGCCGGGGAACTGCTTCTTTTCCCTCATCAAATCAAAGGACTAGCGCTCAATTTAGAAAAAGATAATATCGGAGCCGTAATTTTAGGGGACTATACCCAAATTGAAGCGGGGGACGAAGTTGAAAGCAGTGGCGAAATTGCTGCTGTCCCCGCCGGCGAAGAATTCTTGGGACGGGTTATTAATGCCTTGGCTGAACCAATTGATAATAAAGGCGAGGTAAAGGGCGAGAAAAAAATGCCGCTGGAACGAATCGCCCCCGGAGTAATGGCCCGAGCCCCGGTCAATACCCCCCTCCAAACCGGAATCAAAGCTATTGACGCTCTCATTCCTATTGGTCGTGGCCAGCGGGAATTGATTATCGGCGACCGCAGTACCGGCAAAACCAGCATTGCCCTTTCCACAATTATTAATCAAAAAAAGAGTGATGTTTTGGTTGTTTATGTTGCCATTGGACAAAAAGCTTCAACCATTGCCCAAACGATTGCTGTTTTAGAAAAACACGATGTTTTACATAAAACCATTGTCGTCGCCGCCTCAGCAGCAGAACCTGCGGCCCTTCAATACCTCGCCCCTTATACCGGTTGCGCTTTAGCGGAATATTTTTTAGAAAAAGGGCGCGATGTTTTAATTATCTATGATGACCTAACCAAACATGCCTGGGCTTACCGTGAAATATCATTGCTTTTACGCCGTCCCTCGGGACGCGAAGCCTATCCCGGCGACATTTTCTACCTCCATTCCCGTCTTCTTGAACGCGCCTGCCGTCTTAATGATGAACACGGAGGAGGATCAATTACCGCCCTGCCGATTATCGAAACCCAGGCCGGTGATGTCTCGGCCTATATTCCAACAAACTTAATTAGTATTACTGACGGCCAGATTTACCTTGACCCCAACCTTTTTTACGCCGGCAATCGCCCGGCAATTGATGTCGGCCTCTCGGTTTCTCGGGTTGGAAGTGCGGCTCAACTTCCGGCAATGAAAAAAGTCGCCGGCCCCCTGCGCCTTGATTTAGCCCAATATCGTGAACTGGCCACTTTTGCCCAATTCAGCTCTGATCTCGATCCCCGTACCCGACAACAAATTGAACGCGGCTCACGGCTGACCGAATTATTAAAACAACCTTGGGATAAACCCTTGGCAGCTGGAGAACAGGTTGCTCTGCTGTTAGCGGCAACCAGCGGACTACTTGACCAGCTAAATCTCGAAGAAATTGATTTATTTGAAGAAACTTTTCTCAATCATCTTGAAATTCACCTCACTCCCGAATTAGAAGAAATCAACCGCGGAGGCTGGAATGAAAAACTGGAAGCAAAATTAAAAAAAGCCGCCGAAGATGTTTTGCAGCAGTTACGCGGAGAAAAGAAAATTTCTTCCTATTCTTCTGCCCCCCAAAATAAAGAAAGCAACAATTCCGCCGAAGAAAAAGAAGAAAATTAAAAAATTTTAACGAAATGAAAGGAAAAAAAGAAATCCGCCGCCAAATCAATTCCACCCGCAGTATTGCCCGCATTACTCGGGCCATGCAGATGGTTGCCGCCGCCAAAATGAAAAAGGCGCAACGCGAAGCATTGGAAGGACGTCCTTTTGCCAACGAAGTCCTTAAAATTATTTCGCGTCTCCAAGGACAAAGTGAACTTGGGCGCAGTATTTGGTCTCTTGAGCCTCCTGCCCCGCTTAAAGATGGATTGGGAATTATTTTAACTACTGATCGTGGCCTCTGCGGTAACCTCAACCATCAACTGTTTTCTTATCTCCAACAAGAACTGGAAAAAAAACCTCAAAGTACTTGGGATTGGATTTTGGTCGGAGAAAAGGGACTCGCTTTTCTCTCGCACCTGCGAGGAGAATTAATTGCTAAATTTCATTGGCAGCAGGGAATTGAAAACATCTTTACCCCCCTCAATGCCCTGATTACACAAAAATTTCTCGCTGGAACTTATCGCGGAATTTGGCTCATCTTTAACCGTTTTATTTCCGCTTTTCAGCAAAAACCAACCCTCCGCCGCCTTCTCCCTCTGCGTTCCTGGCAGGAACTGCCGCAAGAAATAAAAACCTCTGCTCCTACTCCGGAGCAGGGAAGAGAATACCTGCTGGAACCATTTTCCAACGAACTATTAGATCAAATTTTGTTTTTATATCTTGAAGTCAAAGTACGCGAAGCACTTTATGAAGCCGAGGCCTCGGAACATTCGGCGCGGATGATGGCAATGAAAAATGCGACCGATAATGCCGAAGATTTGATTTACCATCTTCGCCTAGATTATAATAAACACCGCCAAACCGAAATTACCAGCGAACTGCTAGATGCGGTTCGGGCTAAAAGTGCTTTAGAAGAAAATGCAAACTAATCAACAACCCCGTCACGGGGAAATAGTCCAAGTCATTGGTCCTGTTGTTGATGTCCGTTTTAATGGCTCAACTCTTCCGCCAATTTATACGGCCTTAAAAATAGACAATTTAGTCCTCGAGGTCCAACAACACCTCGATACCCACCAGGTCCGAGCGATCGCTTTAGGGCCGACCGAGGGATTAAAAAGGGGACAGGAGGTGGAAAATACAGCGCGACCAATTGAAATGCCGGTGGGCCCCCAGGTTTTGGGACGCGTTTTTAATGTTGTGGGCAAGGTGATTGATGGAGAAGGGGAAGTTGCCGCAACTGAAAAATGGCCGATTCATCGCCGCCCTCCGCGTTTGACCGAACAAAAACCCGAACCGGAAATTTTTACCACGGGAATTAAAATTATTGATCTCATTGCTCCTTTTATTAAAGGCGGTAAAGTAGCCATTTTTGGCGGAGCCGGAGTAGGAAAAACAGTCATTATCATGGAATTAATTCGCAATATGGCCGAAGCCCACGGAGGTTTGTCAATTTTTGCCGGGGTTGGAGAACGAACCCGCGAGGGGAACGAGTTAATTTTGGAAATGAAAGAATCAGGAGTTTTAAATAAAACTGCTCTTGTTTTTGGTCAAATGAACGAGCCTCCGGGAGCGCGATTCCGCGTCGGGCTAAGTGCTTTAACCTTAGCCGAGTATTTCCGGGACCGTGAACGGCAAGATATCCTCCTTTTTATTGATAATATTTTCCGTTTTGCTCAGGCTGGGGCTGAAGTTTCGGCTTTAATGGGGCGCATTCCCTCGGCCGTAGGCTACCAATCAACCCTGGCCAGTGAAATGGCCGCTTTAGAAGAACGGATTACCTCGACCAACAAAGGCTCAATTACTTCGGTCCAGGCCGTTTATGTCCCGGCTGATGACTACACAGACCCGGCCCCGGTAACAACTTTCGCTCACCTCGACGCCAGTATCACTTTGGATCGTAGCCTTAGTGAACAAGGACTTTATCCGGCCGTTGATCCTCTTGGCTCTTATTCCAAAGCCTTAGACCCTCAAATTGTCGGCGAAAAACACTACCGAGTGGCGCGGGAAGCGCAGAAAGTTCTGCAGCGCTATAAAGATCTGCAACAAAT
>JALUVT010000027.1 GCA_027020325.1 bacterium | reverse complement strand
CAAGGCCCGTGTGAGCCAGCGGGTAATAATCATCGCCACCGCGGCACTAATAAAACGCCCCAGAACCTGATAAATTGTATTACTCGCGACCACCCAATAGGAACGCCGCAGAGACAAAAGCGAAAGAATTGTTGCCACCCTTTTTCTTTTTGATAAAAAAAACATCAACGAAGCCAACTTATCCGCTGGGCAGATTATAGCATACGGAGATTTTGGTGGGTGTCCAGGGACTCGAACCCCGAACCTCTACGATGTGAACGTAGCGCTCTCACCAGTTGAGCTAGACACCCTTATTTTTGCATTTTAGCAAAAAATAATCTAAAATAAAACATCATGGAGCAAGATGCGGAGACCTCGCTTCCCCCTTCTTTTACCTCTCTCCCCGCCGAGGATCCTGCTCCCTCGTTAACCACAATTAAAACCTCAACAAAATCCTCACGAGGGAAAAATAATTTTTGGGAAATCGCGCAAACCATTCTTTTTGCTTTTATTCTGGCGCAATTAATTATCCGCTTTCTTGTTCAACCGCACCAAGTTGAAGGCGCTTCAATGGAACCCAATTTTCATTCCGGAGATTTTATTTTAACCGACAAAATTACCTACCGTTTCCGCCCTCCCCAACGCGGCGAAGTCGTCATTTTCCACCCTCCCAATAATCCTAAAGTTGAATATATCAAACGCATTATTGCCCTGCCGGGAGAAAAAATTTCTATTAATCAAGGACAAATTTATATCAACGGCCAAAAATTAAAAGAGGAATACCTGCCCCGCCCCTACAATATTCTCCCCGCCGATCTTATTCAGGGAAAAAAGGAGCTTATTGTACCTCCGCAAAGCTATTTTGTTCTCGGCGACAACCGTACCAGCAGTTATGATTCTCGTTTCTTTGGCGTGGTTGAAAAACAATTTATTAGCGGCCGCGCCCTTTTCCGCTACTGGCCCCCGCAACGGGTTCAAGCCTTTTTTCCCCCTCATTATCAACTCCAATTTTCCCCTGCTCCTAAATAAAAAAAGGAATTTGGCGAGCTTTGATTAAAAAGCTTTTGTTTTCTTGAGGACCTGAGCGTAGATTTCTTTTTCTTCTCCTTCTCCCACGAGAGCCAAAGCCTCGCGGTCACTAAGACGGCGAGACAAAATTTCATTCTTTACTTTGTCCGATAAATTTAATAATTGCAAGCGCTTTTCAACTTCTTCGACCGTTAACCCCAAGGACCGCGCTATTTCCTCCCGCGGCATTTTAAACTCTTCTTCTAAACGCTGAATAGCCGCCGCCTGTTCAAAAACAGTTAAACTTTCTTTCTGCATATTTTCGAGCAAAGAAAGCAACAACATCTCGGCCCCGCGAATGTCTTTGATAATTGCCGGAATTTCTTCCAAACCCGCCAGTTTTGCCGCCCGCCAGCGCCGCTCACCACTAATAATTTGGTAACCAACCGGAGTATTGGCAACTAGAATCGGCTGTAAAACTCCATAACGCCGAATAGAGTCTGCTAACTGCATTAGGCTTTGGGGGGGAAAAGAATGACGCGCCCGCAAGGGGTTGGGGGCAATTGAATCAACCTTCAAAAGAATAATTTCATCGACCATCACTGTCTTGAGTCTCAACAACAACATATTTGCGCCCCCGGCGCTGTTGGAAACGCATCACTCCATCACAAAGAGCAAACAAAGTAAAATCCCGTCCCTGCCCGACATTGGCTCCGGCAATAAAATGGCGCCCGCGCTGACGGAGCAAAATATTTCCCGCGCGGACAAATTGCCCGTCGGCCTTTTTCAAACCCAGCCGCCGTCCCGGACGGCGTTTCTGTTGTCGTGCAGCTGCTCCGACTGCTTTTTTCTTCGCCATTGTTTAAGATAAACTAATTTCTTTAATCCGCACCTTGGTCAATTTCTGACGGTGCCCGTAACGCCGGGCATAACTGCCGCTTTTATACTTAAAGCCTCTAATTTTTGGGCCCTTAACTTCTTCAATAATTTCTGCTTTTACAGTTACGCCTTCAAGATAAGGTTGTCCAATCCGCACCTCTCCTCCGGGATCAACGACCAACAGAACTTCCCGAAAAAGATATTCCTTTTCTCCCTCCAATTTTTCGAGCCACAAAAAGTCTCCTTCTTGAACCAAATATTGTTTCCCGCCACTGCTGATCACAGCATAAGGTTGTTCGGCCATGGATTGATTATATCACAAGGAAGAATTAAAAACGAAGCCCATCCCCGCAAGATTGAAAATTAGCGCTGAACCACCGTAACTAAAAAAAGGAAGCGGCATTCCCGTCACCGGCAATAAGCCAATATTCATTCCAATATTAATAAAAAACTGTAAAACTAACAGCGCCGTAAACCCTTGCAGAAAAAGGCGTCCCGGAATTGTCTGTGCTTTTGCCGCGCGTTGGAAGAGACGCCAAAACAACAATCCGTAAAGGAGAAAAAGCACTGCAGCGCCCCGAAATCCCTGTTCTTCAGCAAAAGTAGCAAAGATGAAATCAGTATGCTGGTCCGGTAAAAAAGCAAGATGAGATTGCGTTCCCTGCCCCCAGCTGCGGCCGGCCCAACGCCCCGCCCCCACAGCAATCTGCGCCTGCAGAGCGTGGTATCCTGCCCCCAAGGGATCATTCTGCGGCTGCCAAAAACTCTTCAAACGACTTTTTTGGTAGGGAGAGAGCTGGCTGTAAAGAAGGGGTAAGCTTAAAAGACCGACTAAAACTAAACTAAAAATAAATTTAAGATCACTTAAAGCGAGAAAAATTAAAATGAACCAAAAAAAGAAAAAAAGTAAAGCTGTACTTAAATCGGGCTGAAGGAGAATTAAAATTAAAAGAGGAAGGAGACTGAAAAAAGCAATAATTCCACTGAAAAAATCGCGATAGCGGCGTTGCAAAGCAGGGAGAAAAAAACTATAAAAAATTAACAACAATATTTTAACGGCCTCAGTTGGTTGAAACTGAAAAGATCCCCAACTCAGCCAACGCACCGCGCCGCGAATTGAAGTTCCTTGGAACAAAACCAGCCCCAACAATAAAAGACTCAAGCCATAGGTCCAGGGATAAAAAATGCGGCCCCAATTAAAATCAACTCGCGCTAAGAATAAAGCCAAAACAGAGCCCAGCAATAACGCTATTAACTGACGCTTTAATAAATAATCTAATCCGAGTTGAGAATTTAATTCAATACTTTTTAGAGTAAAAAAACTAATTCCAATTAGAGCCCCGATAATAAAGAGAAACTCCCCGCCCGGGGCCGCAAGACGGATTCGCAACATCAAAGTTTTTCCACACTCAAGCCTATTTCAGCTTCATTCCAATGAAATTGTTTCCCGGTTCCCTTAGGAGTGGGGGCGGAGAGATAAATAATCTCGGCCAAATTAACCTCCTTCGCTAATTCTTCGAGCAATTGTTGTAAAAGAGGCTTTTTTTCTTTATCTGCAATCCAATAATAAAGACGGATTTGATCACCGCGGGTGCATCCGGCGTTGCGGCGTAGAGCTTGAATCTGCCGTTTTAACTCCCGCCGCCAACCCGCGGCAATTAATTCCGGGGTTAAAGTTGTATCTAATTCAATCCGTAAAGAATCCCCTTCTTCCGACCACTGAATTTCTTTAAGATTAAGTTCTTTTTGCAATAAATTTTCCCATTCTTTCCCTAAAGGCCTCTTTCCCGCAGTAAAAATGCGCATCCCCGCCAGAGGCTGGCGCAGTTTAATCCCTGCGGCACGGCGCTGAGCATGAGCTCTTTCGACAATTTTTCGCAGCCATTGCATTTGCGCCAAAAGCTGCTCATCGCCTAATTCACTTTTCAACTCCGGCCAATCCGCCAAATGA
>JALUVT010000026.1 GCA_027020325.1 bacterium | reverse complement strand
GACCTTGATGAAGGGGCGGAGGAGTACTGCCGCTACGGCCCCGGATTCCTGTTTCCCCGAGGAGAGTATTTTCTTCAATAAATTGATTACAGCCATTAAGTTTGCGAATATAACCAACCCAAGCTACTCCTACATCATTACTTGCCCCTGTGGCAGGGGGGAGGGGAGTTGGAGTGAGTGAGCGGGGTGGTGAAGTTGGGAAGCCGCCGGTCGGAGCCGGAGTAATACTCAGCTCTTCGTTGGTTATAATAATTTCGGCTTCGTAACCTTTTATTTCTAGTTCACCACTGCTATTGATGACTCCGCGCCAGTCTTGGCGATCATTGCCGCCATTGTCACTGTAATCATTAAAAAGGCGGTAATTTTGTTCAAGGGTGATGGTTTCTGAATTTTCACCGGGGTTAACAATGACCCAAGCATTGGCAAAACGGCGCCCATAGAGATTGTTGCTGCCACTAATTAGGCCGTATTCTTCTTGCGGCGGGCCCAGTTCAATATCATAACCGGGCCAGTTATTGAATCCGCCGTAATTATGACGATAGTAGAAATTTTCATTGCCGGCGAGCAGAAAACTAGCATAACCAAACATAAGGCGACTTTCTCCGGGCCAAGGAGCATCAGGATAGTCTTCATAGGGTTTCCCGACATAAACCCAGGGAAGATTTCGTTTGCGGGCTTCGTTCATGATTCTTACCTGCTCTTGCCATTCTTCAAGACTATAGCGACTGACTTTACTGGGAGACAGCCAGGGTTTGCCTTCTGACATTACCGCGCCATAAATTTCCACGAGCTGCCATTCATCCTCCACTAAAGTTTTGCCGATATTAGGGACCAAAAGAATTGGTTTTCCATTAAGGGATTTTCCGTTCGGGAAAGCTTGGTCAACAGCCTGGCGAATTTCTCGGGCCATCGCAATTGTTTCTTGTTTTTGTTCTTCCAAAGTATAGGAAGCATTGGTATGCGGATTACGAGGAATAATTGTTTGGCAGTCGTGGACTGTTTTTACTTTCCTTATTTGATTCGAAAACCCGGCATTATCAATCCAAAGTCCATCTATCGCCGCCCCCGGTTCGCCCTGCTGGAGAGCCCAGACAACACGCTGGGCAAACCATTGGCGAAATTCTGGATTACCCATATCATAAAGGTATTCATCTCCACCGCAGTCCAGCCAAGGATTGATCACGCGGTGCTCTTTCCCTTTTGTTATTTTTTCATCATCGTTAAGATTGTACCAGTCATCATCGTGAAGGTACCAATTTTCATCAGTAATATCTCGGGGCCCAAAGATATTACCAGCCCAGTTGCGGGGATTAGCGTATTCGAGAATATAAACATCGGGATTGCCTTCTTTTAATACTCGATAAACATCATTGTTATAATACATACCATCCTTTTCCCAGCTGCGGCAGTTGGCCCGAATAGGGGCAAGAAGGTCATTTTCCCGAGCAAGGTCTTGTAATTCGTCTTTAATGTTTGAGGGAAGAGGGCGGGGATTACCCGCTTGACCTTCGTCATCACAGAAATAACTTCGGTAATTACGGGGGACGGAGCGCCAAAGACGGATCGGGGCGCTATGGGTGGCCGCGGCTTTGATTGTTGAGGGCTTTATTTTTTCTTTAAAGTTTTGGACTAAGGAATGGCTTTGTTGCCGAAGTAAAGATATTCCTCTATTAAAAGACTTTTCAATTTTAACCGCTAGAGAACGAGTTTGCTTTTGAAGTTGTCGGAACAGGGAGCGGGGTAAAAAATTAATTTCTCGCCTAAAGGAACTTTTTTTCTCCTCACTAACTCCTAGAGTTGCGCCGGCGCTACCGGGCCAGCGGGAGTAAATAGAGTAGCACATGCGGTAGTCCGGAGGAAGATGAAGAGGGTCATTGCAGGAATAATTGGGGTAGCCGAGATAGTTGCCGGCGGGGACCTGATAACGACATTTATATCCTGTTGGTTCCGGATTCGGGGCCGGGGCATATTGTCCGGGGGCTGGAGAATAGAGGCCCCAACAGAGATCAAAGGGGCTGATATTACCTGCGGAGGGACATTGTTTCCAGTAAGGATCATTGGGGTCAGGATTAGGATCAGTATCGTTACAGGTATCATCATAGTCTTTAGGAAATTGGCATCCTGCTCCAAGCCACGCATCTAAGGAACTTGGCGGTTCTTCTTTAGCGCAACCCCCCGGGCCTTTTTGGTAATATTGCTCCGCAGCACACCAGACCGGACTTGTGATGTCGGGTGGGGTTACCGTTGTCCCCAATTCAATAGCCTCGCTAACAGGAACAGAGGCTAAAGCTCCGTATTCCGCCGTAGCACCACAACCGTCACTTGTTTCGGCTCCGCAGCAACCGTTGCGTGGTTTAAGCTGGATTAAAACCCCAATTTCTTCTAGATTACCCTGACTTTGGACGGCATTGCTGTCAACAACAAAGGGACGCAAGTTTCGGTGGTTGGGATTAGAGACATCACAATCTAAATATCCGCCGGCACTGTAAGTACAATTAAGATGGCTGCTGCAACTGGGTTCATTTTCTCCCATCAAGGCGCGGTTTGGATAAGGCCAAACCGTGCCGCAAGCTTGGGCAGTGTTTTCGCTGCAAGTACCCTCTTTGTGGTACCAAGTACCATTGGCTTTAAAAACTCCAGCAAAAGGGGTTTCTGTGATGCCCGTTTCACCTAACATGAGGTTTTGTACCCCTAAATCCTTGGCAAATTGCTCTCCCTGTTGCATGTAGGCAAAACGATTGTTGCGGAAACGAAGGATCCAATAGAGGTAATAGCGGATGTTATTAGTGGCAGAGTCAGTTTTTTTGACCAAACAGGCCGAAAGGGTGCTGTTGCCGGCACAGCCCCCCCCTCCATCTAGACAAGTAATGTTGGCTTTAACCCAATTTCCTTCACATTCTTCGGGGATATTGTCGTAATAAGCTTGGTTTTCCGGAACCGGCCAGTCGCATTGTGAGGAACGGTCATCAGTAGGCTCATGAAGCTGGTCCGGCGGAGCGTCAATTTTACAGTTAGAAGTAAATTTGGCCGAAAGTTGGATCATGTCTCCCAAATTGAGATAAGTTGGTGGAGTAGGGGTGAGGGTTATGTTCGGCGGGAGGGGGCTGGGGCTAATTGTTGTTTGAGGATGAGGTAACTGTGAACCGCCTGTTTGTCCCGGACTTTCTCCCGTAAACCAGGAATCAAAACGATGTTGCAGGCCCTCGAAAATACGATTAATTGGATTCTGTCCTCCGCCAAAAAGGCTGTTATTTTGAGCTTTAACTTTAGAAGGGGCCGAGACTTGCCCAAAATTTATTGCAGTGATGATAAAAAAAAGGAGAATAAGAAGAGGGCTAATTATTATTAAAGGAGAAAATAAAACTTTCTTTATTCTCCGTAGCATTTCAAAATGGTATTATGTTTAAACTAGTTGTTTTGAAAACGCGAATCTATTTTGAAGTATGGCAAAATAAAGAAGTTTTTGTCAAGGTAAGGATAATTTTAAGATTTAGTTTTTTTCTTGTTATGACTATAGGCTTAGTATTAGATAGTGATATAGATTTTCCGGGTGGGGTCCAAACTTTTGTAAAAGGATTGTACAACTATATTGTTCAAAGAGGGGGAACAGCAATTATTTTGACCAGCGGGGTTATAGGAAAAAGCGAAGAAGCTGGTTTTAAAATAAAAAGATTAGGTTCAGCCAAAACTTTACCCGGTAATGGAACAGAAGTTTCTTTCTTTGCGGATTGGATAGATAAAGACTATATACGAAGTCTTATTCGCGAAGAGAAAATTTCTTTACTTCATATCCAGGGGCTTTTTGGTTTGTTGGGCATGCGGTTTTTAGATG
>JALUVT010000025.1 GCA_027020325.1 bacterium | reverse complement strand
GGAAAGGGAAAGAGAAGGACAGGAAGAGGGAACAGATGAACAAGTTATTGATTCTCTCTATCGACAATTGCTAACCAACCCTCAAATTCCGGAAACAGAAAAAGCTCTCCTAGAAGAATCATACCAAGCCTATAAACAAACACTAGATTCCTTAAGAACTATTATTGAAAAACTTGAAGCATTAGCAAAACCAACTAGGTCCCGAAAAATTAAAAAGTTTCTAAGAAGGAGAGGTGAAGGTACGGAAAGAGAACAACAGCGGCTAAGAGAGGCACAACAATTACTGAGAGATGTCCGAGAAGAATTTGAACAACTTCCAGAAGTAATAGAAAAGTTTTATCGAAATTTAATGGAAGATTATCCACTCTCTATAACAGACATAGGGGAGCCTTTTTAAGAAGAGTAAATTCCCTGTGGTTAGGAAGGAGATTACCTAATATTAATAAATGAGAAGGAGTAAAACACCAATACTTACAGCTCCAAGAGAAGATACAGACGCTATAGACGCTATAAGAAGACGATTAGAAGCTATTCTCCCGGAAGAACTTATAGCTAATTTAAATCCTATAGATGCAAATACTTTAGCAAGTTACATGAAAACATCTCTCTTTCCCGACAAAATAATTCCCAATTTTCTAACTATTGCGACAAAAAACGAAGATTCACCAGAAAGGATTAATTACTTACTGGGTTTTTTAAACTATTTAATTGATTACCTTATCAGGGAGAATTATATCGCCAAAATTGTCCAAATATTAAAAGATTTAGTTAATAAATTTGAAACTCTAGAAAAACCGATCTGGAGCAGAATAATCTGCGAGCATTATCCTCTCAGTATTAGCGATGAAGATCACGAATTGGTAGGTAATGGAAAAATGCGAGCAATAGCACCACTAGTGGAGGAGGAGGCAAGGAGAATTGACAACTTGGCAACACAGATGGGACTAAAGGACCAAGAATATCCTCGCATTAGAGAATACGCAAATTACACTGCCGGAAAGAGCAACCGTGAGCTTTTAATTGATCTTATTATGGATCAGATTGCAACAGCAAGAGAAATAATAAGTCATCAAGGGAATGGAACTGCATGGCCTCGCCAAGAAATAGATATAGAAAGTTGGCAAGAAAGATACAATCAATCACGCCGAGATTTTTTTGATTATCTATCCTCAATAGTAGATGCTTTAGCCCGTTTTCTATATTTAAAATCAGATATACCAGAAGAATCTGCAGAGGTAGCCCAAGAATTAAATAAAATACTTAAAGCTATGAGCAATGCTTTTACTAGCTGGGAGGGCGAAGAGCTATTTGCCCAAAACCCCAATCTTGCCCCAAGTTGGAGAATAAAAATTTTTAGGGCAATAAATAGTTTAATAGGGTATTACCGTAAATCAAGACAAATTGAAAGAGTAAGAAATGATTTAAATCTTTATTTAATGATGTTAACCGAAGAACAAAGTGAAGTCTTAAAAACAGAAATGACCTCCCCTCAGAGACGGAGGTCTTAAGAATAAAAAATATAAATTGATACTCTCTTCTGCTGTTAATCTTGCAGAAAAAATAAACTTAGGATAAAAATAAAAATGTTCTTTGGGGCGAGTGGCGGAATTGGCAGACGCGCATGGCTTAGGACCATGTTCCCTTTGGGGATTGGGAGTTCAAATCTCCCCTCGCCCACCAGTTTTTGTCCATTTTACCTGCAATTCTTCGCCTCTCTGGGAGCAAATCAGGCCTAAACCAATGCTTTCTCTCTTCGCCCTTGCCTTGACATTAATTGTTATGATTATAATTGTTAACGGATTTATCTTTGTCTTAATCAATATTTTATTTTTCAGCAATGAGTCAACATCACTGTCAAGCCCTCGTCATCACCTGCATTGACTTTCGTTTCCACAAACAAATTCACCGCTGGCTGAAAGAAGATCTGGGGCTTGAGGATAACTACGACCTCCTTTCAATTGCCGGAGCCGGACGCGATCTTGTTGGGGAAAACCCTCTTCTGCCTCCGGAAAAAATTCTCAACGAAATTGCCCTCTCCCACCAGCTTCATCACATCAAGCGGGTTATTATTCTTCACCACCAAAATTGCGGCGCCTACGGCACAGAATTAGAATCAGGCAGTGCGGCGGAACTCGAACGCCATCGTCATGATACGGCCGCGGAACAAAAATTAATCCAACAACATTTGCCCGGCGTACAAGTTGAACGCTATTTTATCAAGCTTAACGGCGAAGTTATTAAATTAGATTAAATGGAACACCTTTCATTAAGTGCAGAAAAAATTTGGTACTGGGGACCCCTTCCTATCACCAATTCTTTAATCGCAACTTGGATTGTTGGCGGTGCTTTAATTATTTTTGCCCTTTATCTCCGCTTTAGCCTTCGTCTCATTCCCTTGAAAATACAAAATTTAACCGAGATTATTGTCGAAGGGTTTTATCAGCTCGTGCAAAAAACTCTTGGCCCCCGCGCTGACTATTTTTTCCCCCTTATTTTTACTTTTTTCATCTATATCACTTTTCTCAACTGGTTTGGGTTAATTCCCGGGGTCGGAACTATTGGAATTTATAAAACAATCTACGAAGAAGGGCATTTAAAAGAAACTTTTGTTCCGTTGCTGCGCGGCGGCAGCGCTGACCTCAACACCACTCTGGCCCTAGCGCTAATTTCAGTCATTCTAACGCAAATTTGGGGCTTTAAGACCCTTGGTTGGCGCAATCATCTGCAAAAATACTTTAATTTCAAAAGCTTTATCCGCTTTTTTACCGGTATTTTAGAACTTGTCTCCGAATTGGCGCGAATTATCTCTTTTGCCTTCCGTCTTTTCGGTAATATTTTTGCCGGCGAAGTTTTACTTGCGGTTGTCGCCAGCCTCGTTCCGCTTTTCGCTCCCTTACCTTTTTTAGGCTTAGAAATTTTTGTCGGAGTCGTTCAGGCCCTGGTTTTTTCAATGCTGACGGCTGTTTTTATTAAAATGGCGACCAGCCATCATTAAGGAGGTGACAATAATGCTCGAATTAAAAACAATTGCCATCGGTTTAGTAATGTTGGGGGCGACTTCAATGCCCGCTTTAGCGGTTGGTCTCATCGGAGCCAAGGCCATGGAAGCAATCGGACGCAATCCCGAAGCCGCACCCACTATTCAAACCAACCTTATCTTAACCGTTGCTTTTGCCGAAGCAATCGCTATTTATGGCTTGGTTATCGCCTTAATACTTAAATTTGTCGGCTAAACTAAAAAAGAAATGGAAAAACTAGGTATTAATTTTGCGGCTCTTTTAGCACAAGTATTCAATTTTATCCTTGTTTTTTGGGCCCTGCGTCGTTTTTTGCTGCAACCGCTGCTTAAACTCTTACAGCAACGCGAGAAAAAAATTAAACACGGTCTGCAACAAGCCCAAGAGGCCGAAGAAAAACTAGCCCAGCTAAAGAGCAAAATCAAAAAAGCACGGGCGAAAATAAAACAGGAACGGGAAGAAACGCTGCAAGAGACGAAAAAAGAAGCGGAAAAATTGCGGGCGGAAATTTTGGCCCAAGCGCGGCAGGAAGCCCAGGAAAAAATTAAAGCCGCCCTCAAAGAGCTGGAAAAAGAAAAAAGACAACTTCAAGAACAATGGCGTCAGGAAGCATTAGAAGTAGCCTTAGCTACTGCGGCTAAAGTTTTGGCCGACAGTCTAGGGGAGAAAGAACACCGTGCTCTTATTGCCCGTTCTCTAGAACGCTTTCAAAAAACAATTACTGGCGGAGAAGGAGAAGAAAATAAAGAATGAAAAATAATAAAATTATCATTGATCAAGACAAATATAAAGAATTAACGCGCGCCCTGCAACAAGAACTGGCGCGCCCTACCCAGCCCGAGCCCGATCCTCATGCCGG
>JALUVT010000024.1 GCA_027020325.1 bacterium | reverse complement strand
CCGCCGAAACATTCAGTAAGTTAATCAGTTCAGTACGGGCGTAAAAAAGATGCCAGGGAAGGGAAAAAAGGAGCAAAGTTGTTAAAAAGGCAATGAGTGCAGAAACACGCAAAGAACGCAGCAGAAGGAAAAAAAGAACTAAATTCAAGCTGGCCATTAAAGCAGCGGGAAGCCGAAACAAAAGAACACTCCGTCCTATTAAAGGATAGAGATGGGAAATTACCCAAGGAATGAAAAAACTGCTCGCTTCATAACGAACATAACTGAAAATATTTTGAATTTTACCTTCAGCCACCGCTACGGCATTTATCCCTCCATCACGCAATTCATCCCCAACACTAACCAAAGGATAAGTGCGCAGAAAAGCTAAATGAAAGGGTAAAGAAATAATTAATAACAACAGTAAAAAAAACAAATTTTGCCGCAAAATGCTTTTAAGATGAGCTAAATTAACGCTCCTTATTGCCGCAAACAAAACAGTCGCCAAAGCCCCGAGATAAAAATAGAATGAAAGGTAATAATGAAGAGAAAATTTGGCGATAATAAGGGAAATAAGGTAAAATATAATTGCACTGGAGGTTAAAATATAATCTTTTTTCTCCAGCCTCGCACCCTGCATAGTTAATTTTTATATAAACCCAAAGATAAATGCAAATAATGCCGGGTCGTCTAAAGGTAGGACAGCGGTCTCTGGAACCGTTAATCTAGGTTCGAATCCTAGCCCGGCAGCCAGAATATAGTTTGCTTTTTTGTTGGCACGATGGAATTTGAGGTTGGTTTAAGTCAATAATCGCCCCCCTATCTTTTTTCATCCATTTATAGGCGTGAAGGGCTGAGTCTTTGAATGCTTTTCTTATCCCCGAGATTAAAATTTTTCTTGGACAATTTAACCTCGATGAGATTTTAGTATCATTCCCTTAGATCACTACAAAATTTTTATAGAACAACAAGGGTTGGGAGTAATTGAGAAAATAACAGTCTCAAGATAGAATAAGATAATGACTCAATTTATTACTAATCACGGGCAAAATTCTTTGAAAAAGAGGCTTGGTGAACTAATCGAGAAGAGTAAAGAGTTAAAATTTTTAGTTGGATTTTTCTATTTTTCTGGAATTAGAGAACTATATCAAGGGTTAAAAAATAATCAAGAAGCAATGTTAAACATACTAGTTGGTTTGAATGTCGGCAAGATTGGAGGAATTTTGGTTGAATATGGCCGCTTACAAAAACATATCTTCGAAGAAGAAAAAATCAATTTATTTTTAGACTCAGTCAGACAGTCAATCAATTCCGCGCAATTTGACCAAAAAGAATTTTATGAACAAGTCAAGTTTTTTCTTAAGCTTATAAGAGAAAATAGGCTTCTTATCAGGAAAACTACCAAACCAAATCATGCCAAAGTTTACCTTTTTAAACTAAAAAGCGATCAGTTTAGGCCCGGGGTTTTTATTACTGGTAGTAGCAATTTAACCCAATCAGGTCTAACTTCTCAAAATGAATTTAATGTAGAAATTGCTGACTTCGGTTTCGAAGAAGCGGAAGAGTATTTCGACAACCTGTGGGAAAAGGCAACAATGATTACTGAATATGGAGATATTAAAAGAAAGCTCATTGAGACAATAGAGCAGAAAACATTAGTAAGGGAAATTTCCCCTTTTGAGGCCTTTGTTCTGGTTCTGCAAACTTATCTCGACAGTTTTGAGCATAAAAAAATAAGCAATTCATTAGTTGAAGTTTTTAAAAGAAACAACTACTTCCCCTATCGCTACCAATTGGATGCCATTGAGCAGGCCTTGGCGATTATCGAAAAACATAATGGGGTAATTTTGGCTGATGTGGTGGGTTTAGGTAAAACAGTTATCGCCTGTGCCATTGCTAGAGAATTGCGTAAACGAGGTCTTATCATCTGCCCTCCAGGTCTAAAAGGCGATCCCCAAACCAAAGATGGCGGCTGGAACATGTACAAAGAACAATTCGGGCTTTTTGATTGGGAAGTATGGTCGCTGGGAGATTTGGATAAACTACAAGATACCATCACAAAAATGAACGATATTGAGGTAGTAATCATCGATGAAGCACATCGATTTAGAAACGAGGATACGCAAAGATATGAATATCTTAAAAATATTTGCCGCGGCAAGATTGTTATTCTTCTCACCGCCACTCCCTTCAACAATCGGCCCACAGATATTCTTTCTTTGTTAAAATTGTTTACCACGCCGAAAAAATCTACCCTCACCTTAGACAGTAACTTAGCCGATAAATTTACAATTCTTAATGCTGAGTTTAGAAAACTAGGCTATATTGAAAAATACGCCCACTCACCCGCCCCCCAGAAAAAGAAAAAGGTATTTAGTTATTACGAGAAACTTTTTGGAGAAAAAGAGGTTGATTTTCAAAAAGTTAGAGAGAGAACCAGAAATCTCGCTAGACAAATAAGGGATGTAATCGAACCCGTCATCATTAGACGCAATCGCTTAGATTTAACGAGCAACCCTCGCTATCAAAATGAAGTTAAGAATCTTTCTCAATTAACTAATCCTCAAGAATGGTTTTTTTACCTCACTAAAAAACAATCGGAATTTTATGACCGAATTATCTCTTATTTTACTAATCCAGAAGAAGAAGGATTATTTAAAGGGGCAATCTATCGTCCCTTTGACTACGAAAAAGAGGTCTATGATTCGGAGTCACTGGGATGGGAAGAAAATAGGGAATTTCACCAGCAACACAACCTCTATGACTTTATGCGTCGTTTGCTAGTTAAAAGATTTGAGAGTTCGTTTGGAGCTTTTTACAAGAGCGTGGAAAACTTTAGAAGAACGACCAAGATCGCACTGGAATTTGTGAAAAAAACTAATAAATTCGTCTTAGCCCGAAAGTTAATGGAAGATATTTATGATCAAGATGTTGAGGAGATCGATAGAGAACTGGAGCGGTATGCTCAAGCTCTAAAGGAAAGTAAAAATTTAAATCCCCAAAAACATAAAATTTATTACCTGAATAAAAATTTTAAACTTAAAAAAGAGTTTCTCGCCGATATCGAATCTGATCTTCGTCTATTCGATCAAATTCTAAAAGAACTTGAGCTATTAAAATTATTGGAAAATGACCCTAAAATTGCTCGACTAATTGAAAACGCCAAGAAAATACTAAAAGAGAAGTCACCTTACAAAGAACCCAAGCGAAAAATAGTTATCTTTTCCGAATATACCGACACGATTAACTATTTAGCCCCGAAACTGCAGGAAGAATTCCGCAATCGAGTTCTGGTCGTCAGCGGTGATTTATCAAAGAAAAAAGTGACGGCGATCAATAGAAATTTTGATGCTTCGTTCTTAAAACAAGAAGATGATTTTGATATCTTACTGACCACGGACAAATTGTCCGAAGGCTTCAACCTCAACCGCGCCGGGATGGTGATAAATTATGATATTCCTTGGAATCCAGTGCGGGTGATTCAGCGTCTGGGGCGAATTAATCGCATCAGCAAAAAGGTTTTTGAAAAACTTTATCTAGTCAACTTCTTCCCGACAGAAAAAGGAGCGAGTTTAGTTAAATCAAGAGAAATTGCCGCCAACAAAATGTTTCTCATTCATAATGTTTTGGGTGAAGATGCTAAGATTTTTGCCCCTGACGAACAGCCAGCTCCCTCCAAGCTTTATCAAAGAATTCAACAAAATCCTGAAAAATTAGAAAAAATGTCATTCTCGACAAAGGTATTCAAAATCTATCAAAAAATTGAGCAAGAGCATCCAGAAATTATCGAAAAACTAAAAAAAGCTCCGCCGCGGGTTAAAACTGCTAAAAAATTCAAAGAGGATGAGCTTTTAGTGTTTGTTAAAAAGGGCCGCCTGTATGTCTACTGGGTAAAATATACCCCAAACGGCAAAAATAAAATTAAAGTTTCTAGTTTAGAAGAGGTTTTTGATCGGATTAAATGTTCTCCTGATGAAAAGGTTCTTAATTGGAATACCGAACAATTTTGGCAAGCCTATGAAGAGGTTAAGGTCTTCAAAGAAATTAGGCAATTGTCAACTAACGAACAAAGCTTGGAAGGAAAGGCGCTTAATAACCTGAAGCATCTTTTAAGCCAGATACCCCAAAGAGAACTTCAAAGCTTACTGCCATATTTAACTTTTTTAAGAACTCTAAGTAAGGATATTGCTGATTATGGAGATTTAGCCAGTTATACCTTGCGGCGGATTAAGAATTTCAAGATCGACTCTGAAAAAGAAGTAACGGCCACAGCTCGAGAGTTAGAAAAACTTAGAAAACGATTAGGGGGAGAAAACTATCTTGAGAGGAAGAAACAAAGAATTAAAAATTTGGAGAAAGAAATTATTGTGGCGATTGAAAACAAAACTCAGGCATGACCTTGGCAATTTTACAAAACATTATTAACGACTTTGATTTAAACGAGTTGCGGCGTTTTTTTGCCCGCAAAAATAGAATATTCCAACCAAGCGATGATTCTCTAACTTATTTTATTGGAGACAAAGAACAAGATCTTTTCGAAAAAGGCGAAAAATTAGGACAATTAGAGTTGCCAGATGGCGATCTGCTGGTAGCTGCGTTTGCTGTTAAAAAAGAATTAACTGAACGCTCCGGCAAAAAAGCCCAGTACGAATTAGGCAAAAGAATTCTTCGCGACACCAATTTTCAGCGCTTCAATGCGGGGATTTTTATTTTCTACGATTCCTCTAAAAGCTTTAGGTTTTCTTTGATTTATTATTTACCTCAAAAAACCCGGAGACAATGGAGCACCTTTAAACGCTACACCTATTATGTAAATAAAGAAAAACCTCATCGCACTTTTCTCAAAAATATTGGAGATTGTTCCTTCCAAAGCATAAAAAAAATTATTGATGCTTTCTCTACACTTCCTCTTACCAAAGAGTTTTATAGCGAAATTCAAAACTGGTATGCTTGGGCTTTAAAAAATGCTTGGTTCCCCGGAGGAAAAATCGAAGAAAATTTAATCAGGCTCTTAACTCGGCTAATTTTTGTTTGGTTTTTAAAAGAGAAAAATTTAGTTCCCGAAGAAATTTTTGCGGAAAATTTTTTGCAAAATATAGTCAAAAATTTGGAAAAAGAAGATCATTATTATAATGTAATTCTTCAGAATTTATTCTTCGCCACTCTAAATAGAAAAGAAGAAAATAGAAAATTTGCCCAATTAAGTAAATCAAAAATAAGGTTCTTAGAACACCGAAAAGAGTTTAGCATCAAAACCCTCTATCGTTATCAGGATAAGCTTTTAATTCCCAAAAAAGATTTTATTGATCTTTTTAAAAACACTCCTTTTATCAATGGGGGTCTATTTGAATGTCTGGATGAAGATGCGAATTATATAGATGGTTTTAGCAGAGAGGAGAAATGGCGAGCTAAACTGCCTGATTATTTATTTTTCTCTGAAGAGAGAAACGAAGATCTATCTAATTTTTATGGGACAAAAACCAAAAAGAAAGTTAGAGGGCTAATTAATATTTTAAAAGATTACAACTTTACTGCTGATGAAAACAGTCCGATAGATGTTGAAGTTTCTCTTGATCCAGAATTATTGGGACACATCTTTGAAAATCTTTTAGCAGCCTACAACCCAGAAACTCAAACTACTGCCCGTAAAGCGACAGGATCTTATTACACGCCAAAAGAAGTAGTTGAGTTTATGGTAGATAAATCGTTGTTTTATTACTTTAAGACAAAAGTCGGGCTTGAAGACGGAGAATTAAGACGGCTTTTATCCTACGACGAAGAGGAGCTCGATTTTGACAAAGAAAAAATAGAAAAGATAATAAAAGCTATTGATGAGTTAAAAATAATTGATCCTGCTGTTGGTTCGGGAGCTTTTCCGATGGGAATACTTCAAAAACTTGTCTATATCTTAGGAAAAGTAGATCCAACAAATGAGTTGTGGAAAGAAAAACAATATCAAAGAACACTTAAGGAGATAGAGGATATTTTGAAGATTGAAAATAAGGAAGAAAGGGAAAAACAACTAAAGGAATTAAATGAAAACTTTGATGACAACATCAATTATCCTGATTATGCCCGAAAACTCTATCTTATTGAAAATTCTATCTTTGGTGTTGATATCCAACCTATAGCCATCCAAATTGCTAAATTACGATTTTTCCTTTCCCTTCTTATTGACCAAAAAGTTGATAAAAAGCAAAAAAATTTTGGCATAAGGGCCCTGCCTCATCTGGAAACCAAGTTTGTAGCAGCCAATACTTTAATAAGTCTCAAGGACCATGGGCAATTAAGTTTAATTTTCGAGGATCCTAAAATAACTGAATTTAGAAAAGAATTAAAAAATCTTTATAAAAGACATTTTAAGATTAAAAATAGAACGGAAAAGAAGAGACTACAAGAAAGAGCTGAAAAAATAAGAAGTCAGATTAGAGAACTTTTACTTCAAAAAGGTTGGGCATCAGAAGAAGCAAAAAAACTAGCTGAATTTGATATTTTTGATCAAACAGCCTCAGCTGATTGGTTTGATCCGGAATGGATGCTTGGGGTAGAAAATGGGTTTGATATTGTGATTGGGAATCCACCTTATGGAAATATTTTCTCCAAAGATAAAAACAAAGAGCATAATACATTAGCTTTTATCAAGGAGAAATATCCGTATTCTACCCTATCAGATATTTCAAGTCCTTTTATAGAAAAGGGTGTGGAACTTCTTAGGGTTAACGGTTCTTTATTTTTTGTAATCACTTACGCTATAACTTTTAATAAATATTTCTCAAAAAATAGAGAACTTATTTACAGAAGTTTTAGGAAGTCAAAAATCTACACTTTTGATAGAGATAGATGCAATATCTTCAAAAATATGTCTCAGTCCATTTCTCTTCTAATGTGTATTAATAAAGACTGTAAAGAAAAATTAGGAATATATACAAGCAGAATGTTTCGTTCTGTTCCCGATCTTGGTTCTATTTCTGCTTCACTGTGTGATCATTACTTATTACCCAAGAGAAGCAGATATTCACAACCTCATAGGTTACCAAAGATAGGCGGAAAGAGAAATTTAAAAATATTAAAAAAACTTTATTCTAATGAATTCAGTATCAAAGATATTTTTTTAAAACAAAACTCGGATGCTGTATGGATTAGAACAAGTGGTAATTATTGGTATAATGCATGGGATAGAAAGCCCTATAACAGCACAGAAATAAAGCAGGTCTCTGTTAAAAATTCATATAAAGACCTTTTCATTATATTAGTTAACTCATCCCTTTTATATTTCTGGCTAAGAATTTATGGTGATGGAAGGCATCTAAACAGAGATATTCTGGAAGTAATGTCGCTTCCGCGGAGAGAAGTAATATTAAAAAATAGTCAGTTGCTACAAAAGGTTAGAAAATATTTTATGAATAAACTCTTTTCTGTGTTTGATTCAGCTAGGAAGCGTTTTCTGACTCGCTATATAAAGAATGAGATAGACCTTCTTGATTTAGTGTTGGCAACGAAATTTTATAGCCTAACTTATAAAGAGTGGATTTATATAACAAACTACGATAAAGAGGTACGAGGGGGAACGCAGATAAATAATTCTTTATTAAACAAGTTAAAAACAATGTACAAAAATAAAAGCAAATTGGAATATTTTTTAGAAAATTATTATTCAATAAATGAATGAATAGCGTTAAAAATCATGACTGAATTAGTAATTAGTTTTGTAAAAGAATTTGTTATTAGTTTCATTACTGCACTAATCAAAAAGATTCCTTTTTCTTTAATCAGTTTTATAATAATTGTTTCGTTAATTCATATCGCTATCTCAGCTTCAGGGCTAAAACTCACCCTTCTATTAATTAGCATTTTACTTTATTTTGGTTATTTAAATCACAGATGCAATAAATTAAAAGAAAAAGTAAAAGAAATCGATAGTCAAAAATATATATCGAAAACTGAATTTATAGCTAAAGAGACTAATATAATAATAGGAAAACATAACACTGTTTATAATTCCCCTCCTCCTGTTTCATATACTAAATCAACAAAAGAGGATTTAATAGTAGAACATATTTTAAGCGAAATAAAAAAACTTTTTGGTAATCAGATTAACATAGATTTATATGAACTACAAACTTATTTGCTAAATAAAAACCCCATCACCAAACTTAATGGATATATAATGCTTTTAGATATTTTTTTAACAGATGAGATAAATTTAGATAAAGAAACTACGCAAAAATTAATAATGTATAAACAGAGGCTTAATGCTTTTAATTTAGGAGAAGAAACTGAGAATAAAATAATACGAGAATTATTCAAGCAAATAAAAAAAGAATTGATTGAATTATTACAAAAAAAATCATTCTCAAAAATAAAAATTGAAGTTTAAAATGAATCAATTACAAATTCATAAACAAATCCGAAAATTTTTAAAACAAAAGCCGGAAAACGCTTCTATAGATGAAGCTCAAAAATTAGTTTCCTATAATTTCGACGCCAGAAACTACTTTTTTACTAAAGCAGACGAAAGATGGTTGGGGTGGTTATGGGAAAATGGATTGTTGGATGAACTAAAAGCACCTGCTAAAGACACTTCTAAATACAGCTATGCCACACCCGAAATCAGATACCTGGTAAGAATGGCAAAAAGTAAAAATTCGGCCATTGTCAAGAAAGTAATTGGGATAATTACGGACGAATCCTTAGCAACTTCAGAGAAAAAGTTTAACCCAGAACTTATAGACCAAATCTTCCGCATCCTTGCTGACTGGAAGGCTGAATATATAATTGAGTTTTTCAAGGACCTTGAAACAAAGAACGAAAAAAACTACAACACCATACTATATCGCATCATTGTGAAAATAATATCTTTCTTGAAGAAACATCAACAAAAAAAGCCAGAAGACAAGCTTAAAGAATGGATAAAACTTATGGCTCCTTTTGGGATAACGATAACTTTTTCAATCGAAAGAATACTAAAAACTTTATTAGAAGCAAAAAAATACGAGCGACTTATCTTTTTTGCTGATTGTGTATTAGCTGTAAAAGATAAGGAAGACTTTAAAGTTGAGGAAGTAGAAATTCTTGGCGCAAAAGTTGCCACAAAAGAAGTCACGCCTTTTTATATTTCTGACTTAGAGCATACCGAAGTTTTTGAGGCCTTACAGGAGATAGTAGAGAATATCGATGATATTGAACTGATAGAGAAAATTTTTATTCTTCTTCTTAGGAAATTCCAAGAAATTTTGGAGCTCGCCAAACCAGCTGAGGAAAGTTTCTTTAAATACGATGATAGTTATCTGCTGCCAATGTACAGCATTGATCTTTTTCAACTTGAGAAACCATATAAAAGCGCTTTTGATTACAAAACTAAAGCCCTTCTTTATACTCTTAAAATTACTTGGAATAAATTGGTGGAACACTATAAAGAAAAAGATCCAGAGAAGCTAAAAAATTTTTTCAAGGAAAATATTGGTTATCTCGACGATCAAAAGGCTTCTTTGAAAAAATTTATCCGTTCTTCTTGGAGCTGGCGGCTTTATGCTTTGAGTCAAGCAGCAAAAGTTTTCAAAAAAGAATTAAAAGGGATGATTTTCTTCCCGCTAAAAGAGAGGAACAAAGAATATATCAATATCGTTCTAAAAGCAGAATACATTCACAGCCTACAAGCGATCTTTAATCTTCTATCAGAAGATGAGCAAAGAGGCTATATTGAAACAATAAGAAATTATTTCCTAGACAAGATTTCACAAAGAAAAGAAGAAGAAAGAAAAAATCTTTTGTATGAGCAATACGGTTGGTTCTTTTGCTTTTTGAGAAACTTCCCAGTCTTCAAAAACTTCAAAAAAGACCTAGAAAAAGATGGGTTCATCATCCCTCAAAAATGCCAAGTCGGTCCAGAAATGAGACCAATTAGCAGTGGTGGAGCAAGGAAACCACAACCAGTGCTAGCTCAAGAAGATTTCAATAAAATACCGCTTGACGAATTAATAAGCAAATTAAAAACAGACTGGAAGCCCGAAAACCTAGCTAATGTCGAAATTAAAATCAAGCCTGCCGGTTTAGAAGTATTGATAATGAATAGGGCGGAACAGCAGTTTGAAGAAATGCTTGCCGCAACACCAAGATTTTTTGATCAACAAATTCACCTCCACTATCTTTACGCCCTCCTTAAAGGGTTAACTAAAGCTCTAAACAGGCACTTAGACAGTGATTATTCACCTCTATTTACGCTATTTAGAGAAATTCAAAAAATAGAGAGGGAAGAATTCAAGGAGCTGGATAAAGAGTCTGAAGCAAGGAAAAAACAATTTTATCCTTTAGCTACTTGGAGATGGGTCCATAGAGCAATAGCGGAATTACTAAAAACACTGCTAGAAAATGAAGATGAGAAAATTAAAATATTATTCAAAAAACACCGAAAAGACATTTTGGCAATCTTAAAATACTTACTCCTTAAAGGATACCCCGATCCCAACCCAGAAACGGAAAGCGCTAAAGATCTACCTCAAAATCCCTTTACCGCAGCAATAAATAGCGTTCGTGGAGAAGCTTTTGAAGCATTTGTGCTTTTTGTTTACAGAGATGGAAAGAGGTTGCAAAAGGATGTAAAAGAAACTCTCCAAGTGTTAATTAAAGAAGAAAAAACTAGAGCAATGATGTTTATGTATGGTTACTATGCATGGGTTTTTTACTATCGGGACAAAAAATGGTTTACCGCCAATATCTTAGATGAGCTCTTTAGAAAAAAGGAAGATAAATACCTGAAACTAGCTGCTGAGGAGGGCTATCTTAGTCAAAATCTATACCGGGAAATTTTCCAAGATAAAGCCTTCAGAGAGCTTTATAAAGAATGGATAGAAAATGAAGAAACGGATTATCCCAATCAAAAACATTTTAAAAATCCCGCTGAAGCTTTAGCGGATCATTTAGCTTTAGGTTTTATTTTTCTAGGATTAGGGCAAAATGATGATCTCTTACAGCTATTTTGGAAAAAAAGTAATTCTAGGCAACAAAAAGAATTTATTGCCTTTATTGGTCGAACATTATCGGAAAAATCATCACTTTCTCAAGATATAAAACTTAAAGAAAAATTATTAAACTTGTGGCAATGGGTGTTGAAAAATACATCTGACGCTGAGGTTTTATCTGCTTTTGGATACTGGGTTGATAAAGATATCGCAATATTTGAGAACGAGACCTTGATAAGACTGGTTGCCAAGACAATTGAAAAATCAAAAGGGGCTTGGGAAAACGAATACTCTTCTTTAGGAATAATTCTAGACCTTGCTAATCTAGACTTTAGCGCTTTCTTAAAAATAATACGCCACTTCTTCTTACCTCAAGATCCTCAGCTAGCCAAAAGAAGAAGTTGGTTGGTTCTTCATCAAGACTACAAAACCAAGCTTGCAGCGGCAATAAAATCAGCTCACGAGGAAGAGAAAAAGGAAAAAGAAAAGGAAAAGGAAGCATCTAAATTAATAGGAGATCTTTTCGAAAAAGGTGGAGAGCCATTTTGGTTTCTGGAAGATATAGTACTTGAAAGTTCTTAAAGCGGTTATTCCAAAACCAAATCCTCCATATCAACTAAGAAAACTCTTCCATCAACAACTATCAAATTCCCTTCATTCAGATCAAAAGTCTCGGGGTTAAAAGCTTTTTCCTTGAGTCGATCTTTGAAAGCTGCCACTTCTACGGCAGTAGGCTCTATTCCCTCTACAAAATCACTAATAATTAACACGAATTTCGCACTTTGTAAGTATTTAAGGTAAACTAAAGTAATCTGCCATGAGTAAATCCCTATGCTCCAAGAAGCTATACTGCACTTTCCTTCGGGTTACCTCCCAGCGCTACTCAGCCCTTTCTTTGTCGGAGGTATCTCCGTTCAAACTCTCTCGTGACAGCATTTCTCGTTGGTTATCACAGGCTAAATGCCAACCTCGGGATATTTGGAAAGCCGCTCGATCTCAGGTTTTAGGGAGAGAGGGAATCATTGTTGCTGACGAGACAGTTCTCAATAAATCCCGCAGTCGGAAGGTGGAATTAGTGCGTTGGCAGTATTCGGGAGCGGAACACAATATCATTCGCGGGATTGGTCTGTTAAATCTGCTTTGGGTAGATGAAAGTGGTCAAGTCTGTCCGATGGATTTTAAGAATCTGGGAACCTAAAGAAGACGGCAAGACCAAGAATGACCATTTCAGAGAACTAATTAAATTAGCGAAAAGAAGGGGGGTAACACGGAAGGCAGTGGTGGCTGACACTTGGTACCCCAGTCTAAATAATCTTAAGCTTATCCGCAGTTTGGGTTGGTACTGGGTTATAGGGTTAAAGAAGAATCGCATTGTCAATCGAGGAGAAAAGCTTAAAGAGCTTACTATTCCCGAGGAAGGGTTGCGAGTTCATCTGAGGGGATATGGTTGGATCTGGGTATTCCGGTTGGTGGCTAAGAATGGCCGCACGGAGTATATTGGGACGAATTTGGAGAGGCCATCCCGGGAGCAGGTGGTCACCTTGGTACAGCAGCGTTGGCAGATCGAAGTCTTCCACCGAGAACTCAAGCAGACCTGTGGTCTGGAGCGTTGTCAGTCTCGCACGAACCGAGCGCAGAGAAATCATATTGGGTTTTCAGTGTTGAGTTGGATCAAACAAGCTAATGTACGAAGGCAAGTCCATCTGACTCTCTACCAGCTCCAATGAGAAGTAATCAAACCTGCCATTGCCCAACGGTTATGTTATGACTTAAATCTACCTTGAAACTGCGAAACTCGTGGCAGTATTAATTTGCTTACTGGTACTTTGCCCTAATAAATGATAGTCTTAAATGATTAAAACGGATATTTGAATCTGATAGCGAATAAGTTAAGAAGATACGATTTGTGTATTTATCAAGGTATCCATTGTAAAAAACTTAATAACGCCATAAAGTAAAATATAGTAAAATGTAAATGAGCAATGAAAATTAATTCCTTAAGAAGGATTATATATGCCATCATTATTATTTTAATAATATGGGAATTATATATAATTGGGAAAGTTTCACGTTACGAATATATCCTTGTACCACAAAATAGACAGATGGACCCTACAGAAACAAATTTCTATAAAATAGACAAGCTGACTGGAAGATATTGTATCGCAAATAGTGCATTTAGCATATCTCATGACCGTCTGAGGTGTCCTTTTAAACTTTAGGGCAAATTACCTAAATCAGCCCCCAATCTTTATTTAGTAAATAAGTATAACAGAGGCCGGGGTTGTTGTTTAAGGAAGTGAACTTATAACCACCCCACCTTACACCTTCCTTTCTACCTTCTGATCCGTGGCCAAAATCGAAAAAGAGAACAGAGACCGAAAACTCATTGCTACAACGCCACTATTTTGCACTCCTTAGTGGCTATTTTGGAGAATTAACCTGAATAGCCAAGGGAACAAAGTAAAAGTTTCAGAAGGCTTTGGGAACTGGCAAGAAAGATAGCGCTGTTTAATGGTGCTATAATTAGCGGTAGTTGGATGAATAAGTATAAACCAAGGCAGCAAAATTTGTACCAACCTAATTCAGCAAAAGCTTTTCGGATTTCGCGAAGTAAAATTGACCTCTTTTGCGAATGCCGGCGTTGTTTTTGGCTCGATCGCAAGATGGGGCTAGGGCGTCCCAGTATGCCGGGCTTTACCCTTAATTCTGCCGTGGATCAGTTGTTGAAAAATGAATTTGATCAATTGAGAAAAACAGGGGATAAACATGAATTAATGGAGCGGTTCAATATTGACGCCGTGCCTTTTGATCACCCCGATCTACCTTTTTGGCGTGATGATGTTCACCGCTTTATCGGCGCGGCAGTGATTCATCAGCCAACTAATTTAGAAATTTGCGGCATTGTTGATGACCTCTGGATTAATTCTAAAAATGAACTTCATATTGTTGATTACAAGGCCACGAGCACTAATAAAGAAATATCCTTGGAAGACGAATATAAACAATCGTTTAAAAAACAAATTGAGATTTACCAATGGATTTTTCGTCGTCTGGGCTTTAAGGTCAGCGATATTGGTTATTTTGTTTATGCTAATGCCGGCAAAAACCGCCCTAAATTTGACGCTCGCCTGGAATTTGAGTTGCAAATTATCTCCTACCGTGGCGATGATTCTTGGGTTGAACCAACTTTATTTGAACTAAAGGAATGTCTTGCTTCTCCGACTCTGCCTCCCGCGGGCGAAAATTGTGAATATTGTGCTTACCGTCAACATATCGCGAAAATAGAAAACGCCTCCTCAAGGATTTAAGTTAAGGAAAATATTTCAGCCTCAATTACTTTTGCGCGAGGGAAGATGAATATCGACCCGTTCCATATCGCGCGGGAAAAGTGAGGCCTCGCGGATATTAGACAATTGCAAAATACCTTGCGTTGCCCGCTCCAAACCCAAAGCAAATCCCCCTTCCGGAGGCATGCCGTACTTAAAAGCTTGAAGGTAAAGGGAAAAATCTTCCAATTTGTTTCCCGCCTCTTCAATGCGCTTTTTAAGTTCTTGATACTGGTGAATTCGTTGCCCCCCGGTAATCCATTCAAAGCCGCGTCCCAATAAATCAAAACTTAAAGTTAATTCGGGGTTTTGCGGATCTAAATAAGTGTAAAAAGGCCGTTTAGCTTTGGGGTAATGGGTAATAAAAACAAAATCACTGCCTTTTTCTTCCCAACTCCAACGACAAAGCTCGCGTTCATCCTCTGGTTCTAGGTCAAGAGCTTTACTTTTATCAA
Organism: bacterium; assembly: GCA_027020325.1. GTDB lineage: Bacteria > Patescibacteriota > 4484-211 > 4484-211 > 4484-211 > JALUVT01. Next base: position 2,202 of record JALUVT010000024.1, on the reverse strand, counting down.
TTCCGCGGCGCTGAGAAAGAATTTCTAGAGCTTGGGGAAAAGAAAGGCGCGGTATTTTTTGCCCCAGCCGTGGTAATTGGACACGATAAAGTTCTAATTCATCAGTACAATTTTCTTCTACTGCCTTAAGAAGGGCGCGAATCAATTCCTCCGCCACGGCTAAAAGATCAGTCCAGTCATCAATGAAGCCCATCTCGCAATCTAGGGAAACATATTCGCTCAGATGGCGCGTGGTGACACTCGGCTCCGCACGATAAGCATGGGCAACGGTGAAAACCCGCTCAAAAATTGAAACCAGGATCTGTTTATAAAGTTGCGGACTTTGCGCCAAATAAACTTGATGTTCGTAATAGGTAACAGGAAAAACTTCGGCCCCGCCTTCAGTCGCACTGGGGACTAAAGTGGGAACCTGAACTTCGGTAAAATCAAGCTCTTTCAGCTTGCGGCGAAAAGCCTGTACTAAAACTTCTTGTACCTTAAAGATAGCTTTGACGCGGGGATGACGCAGGGTCAGGGGACGAAAATTAAAAAGAGTCGGTAATTCCAATTTTAACTCCTCTTGCCCGAGGTCAAAAGGAAGACTGGCCGCAGCGGCGAGGCGGTCTATCTTCTCCACCGCAATTTCAATCGTTCCCGTGGCTAAATGAGGATTAACTAAATTTTCCGGCCGGCGTTGAACTATCCCCCAGACCTCAACAACATCTTGCAGCCGCAAAGGCTTTAATTCTTTCCCCCCAACTAATTGCACAATCCCGGAGCGATCTCTCAAGTCAAGAAAAACCACCTGTCCGTGATCGCGTTTACGGTTAATCCAGCCCTTGAGGCGCACTTTTTTTCCCGTCTGGGCAAGAGTGTCGCGGATTAAAGTCCGAGTTAGCGTTGCCATTATCCTTTTTATTATACACAAAAAAGGCCTTTTTCCAAGTTGCGAAAAAATAGCATCCCAGTAAGAACCAAGCCAAGCTCACCCACTGCGTAAAGCTAAATCCGGGTAATTTAAGGCGTGGCGAACGCAAAGTTTCCAAAAAAAAGCGCCCTCCGCCATAACCAATGGCCGCGCTAGCAAAGAGACGACCTTCGCCCCAAGAAAAAATTTTTTTCTTTTCTGCATAAAACAAAAAGGCGGCCAAAGTTAAATCCAGGGCCATCTCCCAATAGGCAAAAGGCAGCAGTTCGCGATTGATAATATTGGCTCCGCGTCCCAATCCTTGGGCCAATAAAAGCAGGGGCGCAAGGAGATCAAGATAAAGGCGGACGGGCTTTTTCCTTTGCCACGCCACCAATAGCGTGATCAAGAAAGCACTTCCCAAAAAACCAAAAATACCCATTCCGCCCCGCCAGAAAAAAAAGCCCGCCTGAGGCTGATGGCGGTAAAGATAGCTTTGGGTCAAAAGATGGTATAAACGCGCCCCCACCAATCCTCCCCCCAGATAAAGCAAGGCTAAGGTTTCGATTTCTTTATCGGTCAAATGCGCTTTTTGTCCCCGCCGCAGGAAAAGGAAAAAACTGACAATGCTCAGCCCAAAAAGGATCAGGCCGTATTTGGTAATTATCATTAATTTTTTATTTTAATCTTCAACGCTTCTGAGGTTGCAGGAAAAAGCTTTAAAAAAATAACTGTTGTAATTCATAAACAATTCCGCCGAAAAAAATTAAGGCAAGAAGAATAATAATGCTCCGGGGAAGACGAAGGACCAAATGTTGCCGCCCTTGACGACGGACAATTCCGTAGAGCCATATTACCAAGACTCCGGTTAATCCGCCAATAATTCCCCCACTTATTTCAAGAATGCGGATAAAGCTTCGCGCTCCCAAGATAAATAAAAGGAGCGGGGGACTTAAGGTTAAAACCCAGGCTAAAAGCAAAGGAAAATGTCCGTCACGAAAATACATTTCCTTTAAGACATAGGCTAAAGCGAGAAAAGAGGAAAACATGGTTAAAATTCCCAACAAAGCAACAATATTGAGTAAAAAAAGAGGAAAATGTCCTGCTAATCCACTGATGCCATCAGAAGAAGTATTCAGCCCGCTGATTCCGGCAACAACAAAAGCAAAAAAACCGTATAACCCCGCAGGAATTAGTGTTCCCCAAAGAATAGTCCGCCGGAGGCGAAAATGCTCCCTGCGCAACACCTCTTCCACTTCCGGAATAATCGAGGCTCCTCCCAAGGCAAAAAGCCAGACGCCGTAGGGAAGAAATAA
>JALUVT010000023.1 GCA_027020325.1 bacterium | reverse complement strand
TGATGAAAAAGATAAAAGACGACTTTTAGAAGCTAAACGACGGGCAATTGATAAAGTTCAGCAAAATTTTCCCCGTCTGAAATTACTGCACATGGTTGAAGTCGATATTTTAGCCAATGGCGAGCTGGCATTAAGTAATAATAACTTAAAATTATTGGATTTAGCGATTGCCGGAGTTCACTCTTCTTTGCAACAAGATCGAAAGCAGATGACCCAACGAATTTTGCGCGCTCTGCGCAATCCTTATATTCACGGCTTAGCCCACCCCAGTGGACGACTGCTCAATAAAAGGCCTCCCTATGAAGTTGATTGGGAAAAAGTTTTTCGCCTCTGTCGCGAAGAAGGTAAATTTTTGGAAATCAATGCTTTTTATACCCGCCTTGATTTACCGGATCTCTTGATCCGTGAAGCAATCCGCGCCGGCGTCAAACTGGCCATTAACACTGATGCGCATCAGCTAGAACAACTGGATCTAATGGTCTATGGGGTGGCAATGGCGCGACGAGGCTGGGCTGAAGTTAAGGATATTGTCAACTGCGCTGAAAAATGGCCTGCTCTTTAGCCCCACTATTCTGATCGCAGGGCTTCAATGGGGTTAGTCCGTGCCGCCCGCCAAGCAGGGTAAAACCCGGATAAAATCCCTAGAAAAAAAGAAAAAAGCAAAGCTCCTCCCCAAAGCCAGAAAGGAAAAACAACAACTCGTTCCAAAGCAAAATCTTGCTCCAACAAGCGTTGTTGGACAAAATATTGCACCAGCCAAGCAATGGCAATTCCGCCCCCCAAACCCTCAACTCCGCCTCCTAAACCAATTAATCCCGCTTCAAGTAAAAAAATTAGCGTTATCATTTGTTTGTTGGCGCCTAAAGCTTTGAGCAATCCGATTTCCCGTCGCCGTTCCAAAATTGCCATCAACATGGTATTGATAATCCCCAACGCCGCTACTAAGAGGGCAATGCTGGCAATACCTCCGAGAATAACTTGAATAACTGTAAATAATTTTAAAAAAGACTGCAGAAAATCCTGGGCCGTGATTGTTCCTCGCCCTAACCGCTCCTGGATCTGTTGGGCCACCGTAGAAACCGCTGCCGCTTGATCAACTTTGACCAGCAGGCTGGGATAACCTTGTTCAGCAACCTCATCATAATAATTAACTTCATAATCTCCGGTAAAATTACCTTTTTCGTCAAAACGAGGGCCAGCCAGATTTTTATAAACCAAAAGTTCGCGCCCCCAGGACAAAGAAATATAATTTTCCCGTTCTTTGGGCCCGGGCAATCCAATGGCAATAACTTCTGCCCGAACTTGATTGATTACCTCGGCTAAGGGATCGCGGACACGCGCGGGGGAAGAAGGGAAGGGAGTGGTCTGTGGGACGAGGCTTTGTTTTAATTTTTCCTCCGGGAAAGGCATTGTTGCCGTAAAATGTCCTTTATCGAGGAAAAGGATAACTTCTTTTCCCACCAAGTCACTCAAGGCAATATTTTTCTCTTCAGCCAAAGCTTGCGCTGTTTTGTAGCCGAGAACAATTTTGTTTTTTTCGTTTTTTTGCAAGCCGCGACCGAACAAAAGCGGCGGATGGAGGGCCGGGAGGGGGTCAAAGGCAATAACCTCAAGACGATATTTTTTCTTCCCTCCTACTAATTGCAGCACCGAGAGAGAATGGACCCGCAGTTGTGGTGAAACTGCTTTAACATGATCAATCTTTTTTATCGCCGCCACAGTCGCGGCAGTGATCTTTTCTCCTTCTCCACTGCGGGAATCAAAATTAAAAAGATCCACGGTTTCGATCTCATTAGAAGGAGTAACAATAATCTCGGTCAGGGCGCCTGTTTTTTCCATCTGCTGAAGAAAAATATTTTTCGCCCCGCTGGTAATAGCAACAAGAGAAACCACGGCCGCGGTTCCAATACTAACCGCACTTACCGTAAGAAAAGTACGCAATTTGCGCCGCCAAAGATTTTTAAAAGCCAGATGAGTTAAATTAGCAATTATCCGTCCCATAATCTAAGATTCGATGATCCGCCCGTCTTTAAGGCGGACACGGCGTGCAGCCCGTTGGGCAATTTCATTATCATGGGTGACCATTATTACAGTTATTCCCTTTTTACTCAGTTGATGCAGGAAATCGGCAATTTCGCCCCCGTTCTGCGAATCTAGATTACCTGTTGGTTCATCAGCCAAAATTATTCGCGGCTGGTTAACCAAAGCCCGGGCAATAGCAACCCGTTGCTGTTGTCCCCCGGAAAGTTGGGCTGGTTTATGTTGAGCGCGATCTAAAAGATGAACCTGCTTTAAAGCGGCCTCAACGCGCCTCTTTTTTTCCGAGGCCGGCAAGGAAGTAAATTCAAGGGGTAATAACACATTTTCCCAAGCCGTATAACTGGGAATGAGGTGAAAAGTTTGAAAAACAAAACCAATTTTCTCCCGCCGCAAACGCGCCCGTTCGTTATCGGAAAGTTGATTTAAATTGGCGCCTTCAACTTCGATTTCTCCTTCATCAGGTTGATCCAAACCAGCAATAAGGTGCAATAGCGTTGATTTTCCGGAGCCCGAAGGACCAGTGACAGCTAAGAATTCCCCTTCGCGAATTATTAAACTTACTTCATCTAAAGCCCGAATCTTTTCCCCCCCAAGGAAATAAAACCGCGAAACCGAGTTTAATTTAATCATTATCCTTAATTTTATAACAAGCTTCTTTAAATTAATAATTAATAATCAGCGGCAGGGATGATTGAGGAGGACAGAGGAAGCGCTCGCGGGGCTGACAGAGAATAATTTGTCGGCCTTGGTTTTGGCCATTAAGGCGTACTTTTACCTCATTTTCACCCAAATTGGGGTCACTTTGACTATTTACTTGTAATTGCGGGAGAAAATACTGCCATTGTTCCTGATAATGAAGAAGCTGAAAAAGTTCTTTGTTTTCGGGTGAGAGAATAAGATTAATTGTTCCGCTTGCTAAATTTTGTTTTTGTAACCAATAGATAGTGTGGGTTAACAAAAAAGAACCAACGCGGCGTTCTTTGTTTGCTTCTTCATTAAGAAAAAAATTACCCACCCGCAGGAGAGAAAAGATAAGGACAACCACTGTTAGAACGTGCCAAATAAAAGGAGAGGGCAGTAATTGCCGCAGCCAATGCCCGCCTCGGGCAACAAAAATTAAAGCAATGATCATCAAAGGCAAAATACGGTAATCAGCATTGTAAACATCCGTGAGGGCCGAATTAGTGGTTAGAGTAAGAAAAAAAGTCAAAACCAGAAAACAATAATATTTATCTTTTTCCCGCAGGGAAACAAGAAACCCAACTGCCAATAAAATCATTAATTCCGGAGGGAGGAAAACCTCGTGCCGCGGATACCAGCCCCGCGCTGCTTCCTGCCCGCGAAAGAAATTGAAACTATGATAATAATTTTCTAGCAGTTGGGTCTTATGGCTTAAAATTCGTTGCCATAGCGTCCCTCCTCCGCCTTGGTAAAAACGGTGCAGAGTAAAAAAAGTGCGCAAAGGAGTAAAAAGCAGCAAGGGCCCAAAGCCAAGAAAAGCAAAAAAAACAAGATAAAATACAAAAAAGAAAAAGGAAGACAGATTTAGGGAACGCTGATAATAAAATCTTCGCGCCCAATGCAAGGCTTGGTCTAATAAAAGAAGAAGCAAAATATTAAAACCTAAAAATTTAACGGTAGCGTGGAAATTGAAGAAGAAACCAGCCGCAGTTGCTAAAAGGATCAAATTTTTGAGACTACGATTTTGAAGATAATTTCTTAATAAGCAAAAAAGAATTAAAGCCGCCGAAACATTCAGTAAGTTAATCATTTCGGTACGGGCGTAAAAAAGATGCCAGGGAAGGGAAAAAAGGAGCAAAGTTGTTAAAAAGGCAATGAGTGCAGAAACACGCAAAGAACGCAGCAGAAGGAAAAAAAGAACTAAATTCAAGCTGGCCATT
>JALUVT010000022.1 GCA_027020325.1 bacterium | reverse complement strand
CCATGAGCACCAGTAAAACCTGTTCCCCGATGCCGTCCTACTGATTCAATTTCATCAATAAAAATAATTGATGGAGCATGTTTTTTAGCTGTAGCAAATAAATCACGAACACGACTTGCCCCGACCCCGACTAACATTTCCATAAATTCTGACCCCGCAATACTAAAAAAAGGAACATTGGCCTCCCCTGCTACGGCACGGGCTAATAAAGTCTTCCCCGTTCCCGCCGGACCTAACAAAAGAACTCCCTTAGGAATCCGCGCCCCTAAACGGGTATATTTTTGCGGGTTTTTTAAAAAATCAACTATTTCAAATAATTCTTGCTTAGCCTCATCTACACCAGCAGCATCATCAAAAGTAACTCGCGGCTGGTCCTTATTGAACAATCGGGCTGTTGATTTTCCAAAAGAAAAAACTGAACTAGCCGCCCTTCGTCCCTCACGGGAAAGAAAAATAAGAAAAGCAATCATAATAATGAGGGGGAGCAAATTAGAAAATAGACCAATCCATACTCCCCAAGAATCAATATTTGCGACCTCAATTTCTACTGTTCGCTGTGGCTCCTTAATACCAGCTTGAGTCAATAAGGTGAAAATAGAAACTCCGCGTTCTTTCTTGCTTTCCGTGCGGCGGCCGTCTTTATAAATTAATTCCAATTGAGTATCTTTAACAATTATTTTTTTAACTTTATGATTCTGAACATCTTCTAAGGCTTGCGTCAATTGAATTTTTTGCGGGCTACTCCCAGGATTAGTAAGCTGAAAATAAAAAAATAATCCCACCAGTGCCAAAAGTAAATATAAAAATACGCTCTGCCACAGGTCTTTTTTATTCTTCTTTTTAGGGAAGGGAACCAAGTTCTCTTTAACCGCCATTATTTTTATATTTTAACACGAAAATAAATGGTATTATACAGTAAAAGCAAAAATACTGATGCCTAAAACCAAACTTCAGCGCCGAGAATTAATTTCTTTAATCCCCTTTTTGCTAAGTTTTATTTTTGCCTTACGCTTATTACAACTTGTTTACCAGACCTACCAAAGTCAACTGCTTCTTAAAAGCCTTAAAAGCCAAATTCAAGAAAGCAGAATCACTATAAAAGAATTAAATAAGAAATTAGTTTACCAGCAAAGCGATCAGTTTATTGAACAAGAAGCTCGCAATAAATTAAATCTGGTAAAACCTGGAGAACGGATTATTATCCTCAAAACAACTGAAGACTCCTCTCTCCCCCCCAAAAATATTAACAACCTCCGTCGAGCAACCTGGCAAGAATGGCGTTACCTTTTTTTACGGTTCTAGTATCTTTATGCTATACTTTTAATTGCGGGGTGGTGTAATGGTTTGCATACGAGGCTCATAACCTCGTGGTTGAGGGGTTCGAATCCCCTCCCCCGCAACCAAAAGGGCAGGGTAGCTCAGCTGGTTAGAGCAGAGGACTCATAAGCCTCAGGTCGTGGGTTCAAATCCCACCCCTGCTACCATATATTAAACAATCCATAAATACCTCTTTTCCCTATAATATCCTATAAAATATCCTATTGACAGATATAGTATTTATGATTATTATAAATACTTGAGTATGATTCCATTACAACAATCTCATCAGCTATTCCTAGAGCATCTTCAAAAGCGTAACAGCGCTCGGTCGACAGTTTTGGCCTATGGCAAGGACATCGAACAATTAATTACTTTTATCCAGAACGAACTTAAAAAAACCCATGTCCACCACATTAAAAAAGAAGATTTAGAACAATTCATTCATTACCTTGAACAACAAGCCTTTACTCCCAAAACAATTTCTCGCAAAATAAATTCCACCAAAACCTTTTTTCGCTTCCTTAAGATTAACGAATATATTACCGACGACCCTGCAGCCTTAATAAGCCACCCCAAATTTACTACTCCCCCGCCTCGAATTCTTTCTGAAACCGAATATAGGGCTTTGCGTGATGCAGCTAAAGATGACGCACGGACCTACGCAATCATTGAAATTTTGCTCCAAACAGGGATCCGGGTCGGGGAATTATCCAATATTACCCTTGATGACTTAAGCTTTAATGATGAAAGTGGTACTGGAACATTAAAAGTTCCTCCTTCGCGAATTACTTTAGGCCGCATAATACCCTTGAACCGCGCTGTTGTTCGGGCCATCAAACGATATTTAACTCAACGCCCGCAAGTCGAAGATCGGCACCTTTTTGTAACCCGGAATGGGAAACCATTGGCAATCCGCAACATGCGCGCTGCTCTTAAGCGTTATTTTCGCCTAGCAAATATTAAGGATGCTTCAATTAATGATTTACGCCACACTTGGATTGCTCACCACATCAAACGCGGCGCGAGTTTAATTATTATCTCTAAATTAGCCGGACATCGCCGCATTGCCACGACCGAGCGCTACTTGCAATATATACAACCGGAAAATAAACAATTAGAGCTTAGCGAGCTTTAATTCCCCTTGCTTTTTAAGCTAAATTTGATTATCATAAAAACAGTTTATTCCGCGGTAGCTCAATGGTAGAGCGGGTGGCTGTTAACCACTAGGTTGCAGGTTCGAGTCCTGCCCGCGGAGCCACTTTGATTGTTCTTCCCAATTCCTTTCAAAGCTCTTATTACAGTTTTATTTTTGATTTTTCTTTGCTATATTTTTATTCAAGGAACTTATTTTTTCAAACTTATATGAAGAAGATATCCATATTAAAGCCCCGCCCAGAAGAGATTAGAGACCTTGAAGAAGTAGATTCGTTTGAATTTAAAATTGGCCGAAATGGAGTTATTTTAAGAACAACAGAACTGTATATGTGCGTTGCTGTAGCTCTTTATGACCGCAATTCCCAAACTGGTGCAATTATACACGATATGATAGCCGATCCATCTCTTGAAGAAAAAATTCAAAAATTTTTAGAGGCAACTGGAGGGGGAATTACGGATATTGTCATTACTGGTGGAGCTATTAGCAAAAGATATGCAGAAAAGCTTACCCGAGCAATAGAAGAAAATCTAGCACATGTACGAGAAACTATTGAGAAGAAATTTAAAGACAGAGCAAAAATTTTCTATCACCCTTCATCTAACGACACAGCTACAGTTTTAAGCCTAGATACAAGAGAAGAAATTTTTACGATCTTAGTTGGCCCAGATGAAAGAGATGGCCCTCAGCCAAATTTTGTCCCACAAAAATTAATTATAAAGAATGGTAGAGAAAAGTGGCAAATTGGAAAAAAGCTCTCAAAAACAGTATAACTTTTTACGGCTCCACTATGCACCCCCCTTTTTTTCTTCAACCTTAAAAATATCCTCTCCTCCTCCCCAAGACAAATTAATTTTCTCACATTTTTGTTACAATTAGAACATCGTGGCCCAACGAATTCGAGATCTTTACAAATATGACCGCCCTCGTGAAAAACTGATTAAATACGGTCCGCAACACCTTTCAGATCACGAATTACTAGCTCTCATCTTAGGCTCGGGAACAAAAAAATTAACCGTACTTCAACTGGCTCAACGGTTATTAAGAAAATATAGTTGCCAACAATTAACTCAACTATCTATTAGCCAGCTGAGAAAGGAACGAGGAATTGGTGTCGCCAAAGCAGCAATAATTGTTGCCGCTTTTGAACTGGGAAGAAGGTTCCTCCAACAAAAACCGGCTCAACTTTACTTAAATGCTGAAGACGCCTGGCGTGAGTTAAAAGATTTCCGCAATAAAAAGAAAGAATACTTTATTATCTTTTTTCTCGACAGTCGGCACCGAGAAATCAAACGGGAAATAATTTCTATTGGTACTCTCAACAGCAGCCTTGTTCACCCGCGAGAGGTTTTTGAACCGGCCATCCGCAATGCAGCAGCTCAAATTCTTTTAGCCCATAATCATCCCTCGGGCGATCCTAGACCCTCTAGCGACGATCTCAAAGTAACTCGTCGGCTCATTGAAGCGGGAAAAATTCTGGGAATTGAAATTTTAGACCATGTTATTATAAGTGAAGAAAGCTTCTTCAGTTTCAGGGAACAAGGTTTATTGAAAAAT
>JALUVT010000021.1 GCA_027020325.1 bacterium | reverse complement strand
GGGAGAATATACAAGTTTATATGGTTACTGGTCCTGAAGAAGAGTCTTCTCCTTCTTCCCCTCCTCCTGATGCTAGCCGGTCGCCTGAAAGCCTTGGAAGACCAGATTTGGGCCAACAACCAGCTACTTTAGACGACATTTTAACAGGGGAAGGAGGAGCATATATAGCGGTAACTGATAATCGAGATGTAACTACTGTAAGAGAGCTTGAGCAATAAAACTGAGTATATTAAAGTGAACAAGAAACAAATTTTTTTAATTTCTCTTCTAAATACTTGCTAGGGCTTGTTGGAGGTAGTCGAACAAAAAAGGCAGGCGGGGGAGAGAGATAGTTTCTCTTCTTAAAGTTCTTTGTCCCCGGCGAAGAAATACTTCTATGCTCAGGTTTTTGTCGGGAATATTATTTTTTGGAGGCTGAAGTACTTCAATTTTTAAATCCGCATAAGGAATTTGTTCGGTTAGAGCAAAGCGTCCTTGGTCCCCATCGCCAAAAGAAGGAGGGAAAAAACCAAGGCTTACAGAAGGTATTTTGTCAAAACTAAAAGGGCTCCTATTAAGGTTGGGAAAAATTTTTAAGGCACCAACTCCATTTAACCAATCGGGACCGTAGTAAGTAGTCCACTGCCAGAGCTTTTTTCGTTGGGGGGTGAAAGGCGACCCTGCCTTCGCGTAATGAGAAACAACAATTTCCCCCCAAGGATAATTAAATGGAGGACGAGCGGAAGGAGAATTGAAAATAATTTCTTCTTCCCCTCCACTTTGAACAGTTTGAAGCTTAATTACAAATTGGGGTCTTTTGTAAATTAGATAACGAGCGATAGAAATTTTTCCGAAAGGAGTTTCGGTCTCTTCTAGAATATTTCCATAAGGGAATTCATTTAATTCGACAGATGAAATTTGTTGAATTGCCCTGATAATTTCTTTTGCCCGATTTATTTCCGCAGTTGGAGGTGGGGAGTAATTTTCTAATTCTTTTAAACTAAAAGGGCGGAGGGTTACGGTTCCGCGTTTTTTATCAAGAGAGTCCGAAGTAAGGCGATAAATTTGCGCTGCGTTAACAGGAAGAGAATGACCAAGTTTTATTCTTTGCACTAGTTGAGGTTCTTGTGGATCAAGATCTATCTTGAAATGACGAAGAGCCACCTTACCGTTACGAAGATATTGTAGAGCGAAGTAGGGATGGCGGTGTGGGCCTTGAGAACTTAGCAGAGTGGCCAGAGGGAGGGAATGTAATATTTGGTGAGGTTGGATAAAATAGCTGATAGCAAACAAAATTTCCCGCTGGTCGGGGCCAGTGCGGGCTAAAACTAGATCTCCATGTTGGACTAAAGAGGGCAATTGCTGGGCAATTTCTTTACTTAGTCCTTCCCGGGGCCGTTGAAGTTCAACAGCATCTTCAGCTATCAATTTAGCATTGAGTAGAGGAGGGCGTGGGCGTAAGGACATTAAGAGTGCTGCTAGTTCAGCGGGGCTGATTAATCTTTCGGGGCCCTGAATAGAGATGCCTCGCGCTCTTTCCCCTCTTTCCATCAATTTAGAATTTGGCCTTATTTTACCATAAATAATTTTGTGGTAGGATAGAGCTGATGAAAATTGCCTTAGTTCATGATTGGTTAACTGGTTGGCGGGGCGGGGAAAAGGTTCTCGCAGCAATTGCGGAAATTTTTCCCGAGGCCGATATTTGGACCTTAGTTTATGAATCGCGGAATATTCCTCCGTTCCTGCAACAGAGAATAATTAAAACTTCCTGGTTGCAAAAAATGCCCGCGGCCAAAACCAAATATCGCTATTACCTTCCCCTCCTGCCCCTTTTTGCCGAATTGCTAAACTTAGACAATTATGATCTTATTATTTCTTCCAACCATTGCGTGGCCAAAAATGTCCGTTCTTCCGCAGCAACTTTGCATATTTCCTATACGCATACTCCAATGCGTTATATTTGGGATCTTTTTGATCACTATTTTGGGTCACAAAGTTCCTATTCCTGGCCGGTTCGGACAGCGGCGCGGATTTTACGCCCCTTTTTGCGCTTTTGGGATGCCCATACCAGTCAACGCGTTGATCATTTTGTCGTTAATTCTAATTTTGTCGGTCAGCGGGTACGCCGTTATTATGGTCGCGATTATCAGGTTATTTATCCTCCAGTAGAAGTGGAGAAATTTCGCCCCCCGGCCAGAGTAAAAAAAGAAGATTATTATATTCTGATCAGCGCCCTTGTTCCTTATAAACGAATTGATTTGGCGCTGGAAGCTTTTGCGGTCAATGGACGGCGGTTGCTGATTGTCGGACAGGGACCGGAAGAAGAACGGTTGCGGGCTTTGGCACCGCCGAATGTTGTTTTTACCGGTTATTTACCTCAAGAAGAAATGATTTCGCTGCTGCAAAGGGCGCGGGCTTTGATTTATCCTCAAATTGAAGATTTTGGAATTACCGCAGTGGAAGCTCAGGCCGCGGGAACACCGGTTTTGGCCTATCGTGACGGTGGAGCTTTGGAAACAGTGAGAGAAAAAGAAAGTGGCCTTTTCTTTTTTCCCCAAACGGCAACGGCTCTGAACCAATCTTTAGTGGAAATGGAAAAAAGAGACTGGTCTCCTTTGTCTTGTATTGAAAATGCCCAGCGTTTTAGTCGCGGGCGTTTTAAGCGCGAATTTGCAGCTTTTGTTCAAGAAAAATTGATTCAATTTCAGTCTCTTTTACGATGAGAATTGCTTTAGACGCCCGTTTTTGGGGTTTGGAACATGCGGGCTTGGGGCGCTATACAATGAATTTAATTCAACAATTAGCGCGTCAGGACCAAAAAAATGAATATTTTCTTCTACTGCGGGAAAAATATTTTCGCTCTCTCCGCGCTTTAGGAAAAAATTTCTTCCCTTTGCGCGCCGAAGCCCCGCCCCATTCTTTGCGCGAACAGATTCTCCTGCCCTTTATTCTCCGCCGCCTTAAACCCGATTTGGTTCATTATCTCTACTTCATTGTTCCAATCGCCAGCCGGCAAAAATTTGTTGTTACCATTCATGATTTAATTAAACATCGTCATGCGGGCGGGGAAGCAACAACCTTGCCCCGTTATCAGTTTTATCTTAAATACGCCGCCTATCGCTTTGATATGTGGTGGGCGGTGCGGCGTTCGCAGCGGATTATTGTTCCGACCAATTATGTGCGGCGGCAAATTCAATCTTATTACGGATTAGACGAAGAAAAAATTGTCGTTACCTACGAAGGGGCGGCGGATGATTTTAAGAAGGTTGCGGGAACCGAGAAGGAAAAAAAAGCAATTTTGGCCCGTTACCAATTGCAACCGCCCTATCTTCTTTATGTAGGTAATGTTTATCCCTACAAAAACATTCCCGCCTTGCTCGCGGCTTTATCTTTACTGCCCCCGCCAATAACCCTTGCTATTGCCTGCGCTCGTTCTGTTTTCACCGCCAAACTGAAACAGTTGGTCGAGAAAAATAAACTGCAAAAACGAGTTAAGTTGCTGGGTTTTGTCCCGGACCAAGATTTGGCTGTTCTTTACAATCAGGCCCTGGCTTTTGTTTCCGCCTCTTTGGATGAAGGATTTGGAATTACTCCTCTCGAGGCCATGGCCGCGGGGACAGCGGTGGTTGTTTCGCGTGCGGCTTGCTTCCCCGAAACTTGCGGGTCGGCGGCGCTTTATTTTGACCCTCATTCACCGCAGGAAATTGCGGCGCAGGTAAAACTCCTCTATCATTCTCCCTCCTTGCGGCAAAAATTAATTGCCGCGGGACAAAAAAATCTCCAGCGTTTTAGTTGGGTTAAAATGGCTCAGGAGACCTTGGCCGTGTATAATAAAGTTATTGCTGCAAAATGATAACCTATTTTTTGATTTTTTTGAGTGTTTTAATTGGGGTCGTGGGACAACTCCTTCTTAAGCAGGGAGTAACAACAATCAGTTCAGCCCTGGAAAAGGGGTTGTTTTCTTTTTTCTTTCGTGCGGCTTTATCACCATGGATTATTGCGGGTTTGATTGGGTATGGATTGGGGACGGCAATTTGGCTGCTGATTCTCTCCAAAGTTGATGTTTCTTTTGCTTACCCGATGTTGGCTACGGGCTATATTTTGCTTCTAATTTTTTCCCGTTTTT
>JALUVT010000020.1 GCA_027020325.1 bacterium | reverse complement strand
CCCAAAGCACTAAGTATAGCCAATATTAATCCCCAATCAAAACTACGAAATTCAGCCCAACAACCATATTTCTGCGCTACCAATTTATGACCAATTTCATGAAGCAAAAAAGATAGCCCCACTGTCACAGCAGAAAATAAGAATAAAGAAAAAGGGTTTCCCAACCAAAATAACTGTTTCCTAAAAATGAGAGCAAAGGCAAAAGAAATAGCAATCCAAGCTTTAAATAATTGCTGAATTTCTTCTGTAGAAAAACGAAAATTAAACATCAAAATAAGTTATTAATCCTTCCATCCATATTCCCCAATCAAAGGGACAAAAACGCAAGCCCCCAGATCTTCTTTCACTAACTCCCCTTTTCTTTTAGTAATCCGTAATAAGTTTTGTCTCCCCCGCGGTCCCAGGGGAATAACCAAACGGCCTCCTTCAGTTAATTGTTCCAGTAAAGGTGGTGGAACTTGAGGTGCTGCTGCAGTTACAATAATAGCATGAAAAGGAGCTTTTTCGGGCCACCCCAATGACCCATCTCCAACCTTAACCTGAATGTTAAAAAACCCAAGTTCTTTTAACTTCTTCTCTCCCTCTCGGGCCAAAGAAGGGCGTAATTCAATACTAAAAACTTCTTTCGCGAGACAGGCTAGTATTGCCGCTTGGTAGCCCGACCCCAAACCAATCTCCAAAACCTTCTCTTCTCCCTCTAATGCTAAAGCTTGAGTCATTAAAGCAACTATAAATGGCTGGGATATTGTTTGGCCTTCACCAATGGGAAGCGGATAATCAGCATAAGCCTCATCTCGTAATGCCGCAGGAACAAATTCATGGCGTGGAACACGCAAAAATGCTTCTAAAACGCGCGGGTTATTAATCCCTCGGGCAGCTATTTGTTGCTGGATCATTTTTTCGCGCTCATCTAAATATGGATCTTGCTTTTGTTCTGTCATTTTAATCTAAAAGGGAGTTTTTTATGACAACGAGGGCAGCGGCCACCTTCCTCTAAATAACTACGAACTTGATAAAAACGGCGTTCAACAACTAAGGCCTGGCAAAAAGGACAAAATGTACTTGTATACTGCGGAGAAGGAACATTGCCTAAATAAACATAGTGCAAACCAGCTTCCTTCGCAATTTCATAAGCCTGATATAAAGTTTCTAATGGAGTTGCTGGGTGATCCTGCATTTGGTAATGAGGATAAAAGCGCGAAATATGCCAAGGAATATCCGGCGACAAGGAGGCTAAAAATTCGGCAATTGCCTTTATCTCACTTGGGCTGTCATTTTCCCGCGGTACAATTAATGTTGTTACTTCAACCCAAATTCCCGCTTGCAAAAAAAGTTTGATATTCCTCAAAATTGGTTCTAATTTAGCTCCGCAATATTTAAGATAATATTCAGCAGAAAAACTTTTTAGATCGACATTAATAGCATCAATTATCCCGGCAAGGTATTCAATTGTCTCCGGAGTCTGGTAACCATTAGAAACAAAAATGTTTTTTAGGCCCTTCCTGCGAGACAATTTAGCTGTGTCATAGGCGAATTCAAAGAAAATTGTCGGTTCGGTATAAGTATAGGCAATAGACTGAGATCCTGATTCTAGAGCCAATTGAACTACTTCCTGAGGGCTATAATTTTCACCCACTATCTGTCCTCGCGGCCCCTTGGTAATTTGAGAAATCTGCCAATTTTGACAAAAAGAACAACGAAAATTACAACCCGGACTGGCGATAGAAAAAATTTTACTCCCGGGGAAAAAATGGAAAAGTGGCTTTTTCTCAATCGGGTCAATTTGTAAAGAAATTAGCTTCCCGTAAACTAAACTATAAAGGCGACCTCCGCGATTTTCTCGAACCGAACAAACCCCCCTCTTCCCTTCGGCAATAAAACAGCGATGGGCACAAAGTCGACAACGCACCCGTTGATTTTCTAATTGTTGATAAAGCATCGCCTCCTTCATTTTTAGGAGACACGGCGAGCACGAACAATATAACGCTTTATATCCAGACCCAAAGGCCAACAAGTCATAAGCGTTAATGTTTCCTCACTCGTTGGTTCGAGGTATTCTAAAGCTGTTTTAGGGACTACTTTTGCTTCCGTAACTTCATAACTTAATTTTTGCCCTTGATAAAAAATATAAACCTTGTCACCGGGAATTAATTTAATTAAATTATTAAAAACTCCCTTAAAATTACTTGTGTCTCCTCCAGGAATCTGAGAATGACCAAAAAGGAAGATATTACCTGTCTCACCGGGTAAGGCCCCATCAACCTCAACATTAGCAAAACGGCGTGGTTTAAAATGAGCGATCCCTTGGGTTACGCGCCAAAGATACTCACGCGGATTACCGCCATCAACATTAGCAATAACCGGGGCATTAAGTTCGATCTTAGGAATTAACAAAGAAAAATCAGTATTTATCGGTGTAGGAATTACAGTAGGAGAAGGAGAAGAAATAACCTCTCCTAAGACCGACGCAACTACTGCCGATTTTGATTTTTCATAATGTTGATAAACTAACCCTGGCTGTTCTAACCAAAGTAAAAAGATATAAAAGCTACCTAAAATAAATAAAAGAAAAAGAAAAACTTTAAACAAACTTTTTTTAGCCATTTTTTTCATTATACCCCTCTTCAATCCTAAAAACCAAAGTAATTTCTCCTTTAATCTTACGCTGGCTCAATTTCAAACGAACTTCTCGTAAAGGACCGCGTAAAACCTCTTGATGTAATTTTGTCATCTCGCGACAAACACTAACCAAAACACTCTCTCCCCAAACTTCTTCAATATCAATCAAACTTTGTGCAAGACGATAAGGAGATTCAAAAGCGATAATTGTTGTCTGCGGTAACCCCTTAAGAAAATCTCGGCGAGCTTTTTGTTTTCGCGGTAAAAAACCAACAAAGAAAAATTTATCCGGTGGTAAACCTGATAACTGAAGGGCTGTAATTACTGCACTCGCCCCTGGTACCACCTCGATTTTAATTTCTGGATCTTCTTTTTGCCACTTTAGAAGTGCCAGAACTAGTTTATAACCGGGGTCAGAAACTAAAGGACTTCCTGCTTCCGAAACCAAAGCCACATCCGCACCATCTCTTAACCATTGCCGAAGCCTTAACAAACGCTGCTCACGATTATAGTCATGATAAGAAAAAACTTGAGCTCGATAAGAAAAATTTCTTGAGCTAACAAAATGTTGTAATAAAAACCTTGTTCTCCTAGTATCTTCAGTTAAGATGAAATCAACCTGAGAAAAAACTTTTAGGGCGCGCAAGGTAATATCTTCTAAATTCCCAATCGGCGTGGCGACAATATAGACCGTCTTCACAATTTGATTTTATCAAGAATAAACAAAGAACCAACCTAAAATAGCTCTTTGGGGTTCTCTGACAATGAAAGAAAATTTACGCTTATTTTTTAAAAAAGAAGAACGAGGCTCCAGCAAAAGAGACGAATCTTAAAATATAGTGTAAATAGTAAATTAAAGCATCGCCGACTGCAACCCCAGTATTAGGCAAAGTCGCCTCTTCTGTTTTCTTGGTTTCCGCTGCTGCGACCTGGGGAGTAGCTGAAACTTGCTCGGTGTTCAACGATTCATTATCCCTCGTATCAACCGCTCGCAAGGTGTAATAATATGTTGTTCCATTTTTAACACTTGTGTCAGTATACTCAGAAGTAGTTGATTTAGTAGTCGAAGTTAATAAATCACCCAATGTCCCCGATTTAGTGCTGCGGTAAATATTAATATGGTCAAAATCAGAATCAGAGGGGTTAGTCCAAGTTAATTTCACCTCTCCTTCACCTGCAGAAGCCTTAACCGAAGTAGGATCCGCCGGAGGAGTTGTATCTGAACTACCAGTAGTTAAAGCAAATTCAGTAAAGTGGTCAACAGTAAAGACGATCTGTTTATTATCTGTATCCACGGTAAAACTAGTAATCCCCTGCCAAAGAGAAGAATTGGAATCAAAGTAGGACACCTTAAGATCCTTTTCGGTAATTCCTAAACTATCCAACATTTCTTTGGTATAGGGGAAACTTATCGTTACATCCTGCTTAAAACTAGACTTATAGGGAGTACCATTAACCAAAACTTGCAAGTCATAACCAAAAGCTAATGGACGAATATTCTTTTGTTTCGCTAATTGAGCTGTTGGAGTG
>JALUVT010000019.1 GCA_027020325.1 bacterium | reverse complement strand
ATGAGAATCCCGCCTTGGCGCAGCAATATGGGGTGATGAGCATTCCCACCTTTGTTATTCTAAAAGACGAGGAAGAGGTTGGGCGGCGGATGGGGGCAATGTCTTGGGAATCATTCAAACAGTGGCTGGAAGGCTTCTTAAACTAATTGGGACAAGCAATGAGAATAGCAATTAATGGTTTCGGCCGTATCGGCCGAACAGCGCTGAAAGTAATTTTGGCCCGGCAGCGCTGGGGGCGGGTGGAGATTGATCCCGTTTTAGAACACGACAAGTTTGAGGTTGTGGCCATCAATACCCGTGAAGGATTAGATGAAACAACGGCTTATCTTTTTAAGTACGACTCAGTTTACGGTACCTATCCCGATGAAGTTAAAGTTTTAGACCAGGGGCAGATTTTGCAGATTGGGGAGAAAAAAATACCCTTTTTAAGTGAAAGCGATCCGACGCAGCTCCCCTGGGCCGAGCTCGATGTTGATGTGGTTTTGGAGTGTACGGGTGTTTTTACTGAATTCAGCAAAGCGGCCCAGCATCTCAATGCCGGAGCGAAGCGGGTTATTATTTCCGCCAACGGCAAGGGAGAAGGGACCTTTGTTGTTTTGGGGACTCCAGCTTATCAAGAATGGCGGCGGGAGAAAAAAGCCGCGGTTGTTTCTAATTGTTCCTGCACCACCAATTGTGCTGCGCCTCTGATTGCGGTTTTGCATCAGCATCTGGAAGTCTTAAAGGGGCAGATGATTACCGTGCACGCCGTTACTTCAACCCAAAGTTTGGTTGATAGTAATAATAAAAATTTGCGCCGTTCGCGGGCCGCTTTTGCTTCAATTATTCCCCAGCCCACTGGAGCGGCCAAAGCGGTGACCAAAGTTATTCCTGATTTAGCAGGTAAGCTAAGTGGATCAGCTTTTCGGGTCCCGGTAATTTGCGGATCGGTTTTGGAAGTAGTTTTGCAGGTTAAAAAAGAAACTTCGGCCGAAGAAATTAACCAAATCTTGCGGCAGGCCGCGGCCGGTGAATGGCGGCATATTATTAAAGTTCACGAAGAAGGATTGGTATCGAGTGATATTATTGGTCAGCCGATTTCAACAATTGTTGACCTTCCCCTCACCGAGGTTTTGGATTTGCCGGGCGTGGTTGATGAAAATTTGGTTAAGGTTGTGGCGTGGTACGATAATGAATACGGTTATTGTTGTCGCTTGGTGCGGTTGGCGCAGGAGATGTTTTAGCCTCCCTCGTTCCCCGTTGCAGAAAGATGGATTTTCAAAAGGATTTAAATCCGGTTCAGTATCAAGCCGTGCAGACGATTGCGGGACCGGTTCTTATTCTCGCGGGCCCCGGGAGCGGTAAGACACGGGTTTTAGTTTACCGAACAGCTTTTCTTCTGCAGCAAGGCGTCAAGGGGGAGAATATTCTGCTGGTTACTTTTACCAATAAAGCGGCGGCGGAGATGAAACAACGGGTAGAAGCCTTAATTGGGAAAAGTACGGAACTTCCTTTCATTGGGACCTTCCATGCTCTGGGCGTAAGAATTTTGCGGCGCGAGGGCCGCCGAATTGGAATTAACCCCTCTTTTCTCATCTATGATCCTCAGGACCAACTGGCGGTCTTAAAAGAAGTTTTGAAAAACTTGGGTCTAAACCCGCGTCTTTGGGATCCGCGGCAGTTGCGAGCGCGGATTGCCCGCGCAAAATGTGAGCTTTTGACGGCAGCGGATTTGCAACAACGGGCGCGCACGGCCAAAGAAGAACAAATTGCCACTATTTATGAAGTTTATGAAGAAATACTGCGCGCCAATGGCGCGCTTGATTTTGGTGATTTACTTTTGCAAAGTGTGCGTTTGCTCGAAAATGATTCCGAATTGCGGCAATATTACCAAAAACAATTCCGTTACATCATGGTTGACGAATACCAAGATACCAACCACGCTCAGTACCGCCTGACCTATCTTTTAACGGGGAGTGAGAAAAATCTTTGTGTGGTTGGAGACTGCAGCCAGAGCATCTATGCTTTTCGCGGAGCTAATTTGCGCAATATTTTCCGTTTTCAAGAAGATTTTCCCTTGGCGCAGGTTTTTCATCTCGAGGAGAATTACCGTTCCACGCAAAATATTATCCGCGCTGCGCAGTCGCTAATTGAGCCGAATCGGAGCGCTCATCCGGTCTTAAAATTGCGGACGCAGCGTCCAGAAGGGGAAAAAATAGTTTTTTATCAAGCGGAGAGCGAAGTTGATGAAGCGGAGTTTGTTTTATATCAAATTCAAAAATTGCGTCAATATCGATTGCCGGAAATAGTTATTCTCTACCGAACCAATGCCCAGTCGCGGGTTTTGGAAGAAGTTTTTTTGCGAGCCGGCTTGCCCTATCGCATTATTGGCGGGGTGGCTTTCTATGAACGGCGGGAGATCAAAGATCTTCTCGCCTATTTAAAGTATATTTTTAATCCCGCGGATCAGGTGAGTCGTTTGCGAATTATCAACATTCCTCCGCGCGGTATTGGCCCGGCAACTTTGCGCCGGGGAGGAAATGCGGTTAATTCTTTTGAAGAAATGGTCGCCGATTGGCGTAAATTAAGCCAAAAAGAGCCGGTGAATCAATTGCTGCAGCGGATTATTGAACGCACCAACTACCGTCAATATTTACGACCACAGACTGAGGAGGGGCTGGTGCGCTGGGAGAATGTTCAGGAGCTGCTTTCTGTAGCCGCTTCTTTTCAAGATCTCCCGCCGCGTCAGTCCTTGGCAGCCTTTTTGGAAAAAGTGAGCCTGTTGGAAAAACTTGAGGTGGGAGCTGGAGCCAAAGGAAAATTATTGTGGGAAGAAGAAAGAGGTGCGGTAAATCTGATGACCCTGCATGCGGTCAAGGGTCTTGAATTCAAGGCTGTTTTTATTGTCGGCTGGGAAGAGGGACTTTTGCCCCATGGCCGCTCCCTTTTTGATGAAGAAGCATTACAGGAAGAACGGCGCTTGGCTTATGTTGGTCTAACGCGGGCGGAGGAGAGGCTTTTTCTTACCTTGGCCCAGCAGCGTCTTTATTTTGGGCGGCAACAGATTTTGCCGCCTTCTCGTTTTTTAAATGATTTACCGCCGCAATTGCTAAAAATTCTTTAGTTATTTCCCTGTTAGTGAAGGTAAGAAAACGCGCAGGAATTGACGGGTTAAAAGAACGATGATGATAAAGATGAGGGAAATGGTGAAGAATAATTCTTGTCCCGAAGGAATACGATAGGTGATGACAAAGGCAACGATTGGGGCAAGAAAAACACCGAGCCAATCTTCACGGGTCGGAGGAAGAGGAGAAAACATAATGCTGAGTAGTTCGGCGGGAATTGTAAAAATAGCGGAAATTGTGTTGAGAAGGGGGCTGGGTTGGGTCAGTTCTAATACTCCCAAAAAATTGGTATTAAGTGGCTGTTTAGGCTGGGGAACAAAAGAATAGAGGAGTTTTAAGTCCCGGCCCTTAATTCCAGTTTTGAAAACGCGGTAAAGAATAATAAAGTAGAGGACATAAATCGCATAACTAAAAAGGCGTGACCAGATAATACGGCGGTGTTGACGAATGAGGCGCTGGCGTTCTTTTTTGATCAGCAAAGGATAACCGCGGTATTGTTGTTCAATTAGCTTCAGTTCATGTAAGAGTTCTTCTTTTTCCGGAGCATTTTGGTCTTCGCGCATACTTAGAGGAAGGAGGCAGATGTTGATAAAAATGGTAAAGATAATCAGGGCAAGTCCCATATCCGGGCCCCAGGGAAGGAGTTGGTAAATCAAGATCAGGACATTAAAGAAAGGGCGGTAAATAATTTTGATGAAAAGAAAGTTGAACAAAGTTCCCAGCATAATTAGGATAAGGCTTTTTCTATGATATGCTAAGAAGTAAAGATTAACAATGGGGAAAAAACAATTTCCAGCGTTATTCAAGAGCAGAAAACCACCCTTGGGGCAGCATTTTCTAGTTTCGCGGCGCGTGCGGGAGGAATTTTATCACGCTCTTTGTTTGCAGCCCGGGGAATGGGTACTGGAAATTGGAGCCGGAACCGGTTTGTTGACCGCGGGTTTATTGCAACGAGGGGCGCGGGTTGTTGCCGTGGAAAAAGATTCGCGTCTTATTCCCCGCTTAAGGCAGCGCCTTTCCCCTTGGAGCGGGCAATATCAAATTCTAAGAGCGGATATTTTG
>JALUVT010000018.1 GCA_027020325.1 bacterium | reverse complement strand
TTAAAAATCTTTTTCAACGCTATTTCACGGATCCGGAACTACTTATCCCGGCGCAAAAAACTTTAATCATCCCGATTCCGCTTCATCCCCGCCGATTAAAAGAACGTTCTTTTAATCAGGCTCAACTATTAGCAGAGATTGCGGAAGAACTTTGGAATCTTCCTTCTGTAGCTGACCTTTTGATAAAAACCAAAGATACTCCCAGTCAAACCCAGCTTTCCGGCAAAGAACGCCGTCATAATCTGCAAAATGCTTTTGCCATTAACCCCGCCCGGCAACATCTCCTGAAACAATATTCAACTTTTCTGCTTATTGATGATGTAATCACCACCGGAACAACTTTAATCAGTGCCGCACGAGTTTTGAAGCGAAAAGGAGCCCCGCGCGTTGAGGCAATAACCTTAGCCCATGATTAAGCAGTTTATTTAATAAAAAACAACTCCCAATAAGCTTGTTCTTCATCTTAAATAATCTTTAAGATTTATCCTCTTCATGTTATATTTAAGCTGTAATGATTGAAAAATTTTTTTCTTTTCTTGAATGGGCGCGGCATAATCCTTTTTTGCTCCAATTTTCTCACCGCGACCTTCTTCTTTGGATTCTAATTAGTTTAGGGTTAGGCCTTCTTGCTGTCTTAATTGAATTGCGACTTCCCCTTAAATATTATTGGCAACTTCCTCTTCACGCCCTCAAGGCTCTGGCCGAGGGTTTTCATCTGCGATCACCGACCCCGGTCTGGGGCTATTGTTTGGAAAAACAAAGTAAAAAAATTATTCCCGTTGCCGCAATCGAACTCCTCGACGCCGAGCGCAAAGAAGTGGTCCAGACTACTTATTCCAACCGCCTCGGGCAATATGGATTCCGTGCCCCGGCGGGAAAATATTTTCTCCGCGCAGTTAAAAATGAATACCAAGCTCCTTCTTTCTTGGATCCCGAAAATATCCGGCTTATTGAAATTAAAGAATCTTTTACTCATCCGATTAAGGTAGGTACGGGAGAAGAAACAATCCCTCACCTTAATCTGGAATTGGAGCCACGACAAACTTTTGACCCCCATAATCCCAAAAGTGTTTTCTTGCACTACTTAAAAAATTTTTTCTTTATCTTGGCCAATGGATTTTTAGCCCTCGCTATTGTTCTCTCTTTTCTCAGCTGGGCGATAACACAAGAAATTGTATTTGGCCTTTTTTTGGCTAGCGCCTTAACTTTACTCTTTATTAAAATCTATATTCTTGAAACAATTACCCGAGTAACAAACTTAAATTAAAATGAGTCAATGTATTAATTGTGGCGCGCCAGTAAAATCATTAACCGGGGCTGAAGACACTACAGCGGAAAACAAATTCTGTCCTCAGTGCGCAGCCCAATTTATCGAAAATGTAACCGCTAAAACTGAAAACTCCGCTCCTCCGCACCATCCCCCTGAAGATCCAGCTAATCCCATCGTCGCTTTTAATCCGCACAATGGAAAGGCTATTTATCAACAGGATAATCCTCACTCCTCCGAAGAAAAAAATTAACTTTTTCCCCTTTCCCTCTTTGAAAAGACTCAAAATAAAGGAAAAAATCTAATGCTATAATGAATTTTATGTGGAATTGGTTAAAAAACATTTTTGATCACCAACAACGCCAATTAAAACGCTTAAAACCAATTGTCGCGGAAATTAATGGCTGGGAAGCGAAAATAAAAGCTTTATCAAACGCAAAATTAAAGGAAAAAACCGCAGAATTCCGCTCACGCCTTGCTCAGGGAGAAAGGGAAGAACTAATCCTCCCCGAAGCTTTTGCGGTTGTCCGTGAAGCAGCTCGACGCACTTTGCAAATGCGGCACTATGATGTTCAGTTAATGGCGGGAATTGTTCTTCATGAAGGTAAAATAGCTGAACAAAAAACCGGTGAGGGAAAAACTTTATCCGCCACCTTAGCCCTTTACCTTAATGCTCTCACGGGGCAAGGAGCTCATCTGGTTACAGTTAATGACTATTTGGCGCGACGGGACTGCGAGTGGATGGGCCCAATTTTTCACCTCCTCGGTTTAACTGTCGGCTGTCTTAATCATGAACAAGCCTACCTTTTTCAACCTCCAGCCGCAAAAGAAAAAGAAACTATTAATCCGGCTCATTTGGGACGGGGAGACTTTCTTGTCCCGGTTACACGCCAAGAAGCTTACCGCGCCGACATTACCTACGGCACAAATAATGAATTTGGTTTTGATTACCTGCGCGACAATATGGTCTATGACCTTAGCGAAATGGTGCAGACTTGTCCCCGCGGCGATTACGGAGTGCATCACTTTGCAATTGTCGACGAGGTTGACTTCCTTCTCATTGACCAAGCCCGCACCCCCCTCATTATTTCTATTCCCCAAGAAGAAAGCAATGAACTTTATCTTAAATTCGCCCGCCTTGTCCCGCAACTATTACCTGAATACTACGAAATAGATGAAAAACGAAAAACTGTCCACTTAACTGAATTAGGTATTGCCAAAATTGAAAAATTACTGGGAGTGAAAAACCTTTATCAAAACTTTGCTCTTGTCCACCACCTTGAACAAGCAATTCGTGCCTATAAGCTTTTTCAACGCGACCGTGACTATATTGTGCAAGATAATCAAGTCATCATTGTTGACGAATTTACCGGGCGTTTAATGCCCGGACGCCGTTATGCCGAAGGCCTACACCAAGCTATTGAAGCCAAAGAGGGTGTCCCGATTCAAAAAGAGAGCAAAACTTTGGCCACAATCACTTTTCAAAACTATTTTCGTCTCTATCAAAAATTAGCCGGAATGACTGGAACCGCAATTACTGAAGCCGAAGAATTTCAAAAAATCTATAATCTAGAGGTCGTGGTTATCCCCACCCATCGTCCCGTGATCCGACGCGACTATGCGGATCGGATTTACAAGAACCAACGCGCTAAATACGCCGCAATTATTGCTGAAATTAAAGAAAAATATCAGCAACAACAACCGGTGCTCATTGGAACAACTTCAGTGGAAAAAAATGAACTCATCTCTAAATTACTCAAGCGCCATCATATTCCCCACCAAGTCCTCAACGCCAAAAACCATCAGCGGGAAGCAGAAATTATCGCCCGCGCCGGCGAAAAGGGTGCGGTAACCGTGGCGACCAATCTTGCCGGACGCGGCACAGATATTAAACTCGGCCCCGGGGTTAAGGAATTGGGGGGACTCCATGTTATCGGGACCGAACGGCACGAAGCACGGCGAATTGATCTCCAATTACGCGGAAGGTCGGGACGGCAGGGAGATCCCGGATCTTCTCGTTTTTATGTCGCCCTTGATGACGACCTAATGCGCATCTTTGGTGGAGAACAGATTGCCCGTCTCATGGAAAGATTTAATTTTCCTGAGGACCAGCCCATTGAACATCCTTTGATTTCGAAACAAATCGCCGCAGCGCAAAAAAGGGTCGAAGGATTTAATTTTGATCTGCGGAAACATCTCGTTGAATATGACGATGTCATTAATAAACAACGCGAAATTATTTACCAATTACGGCGACAGATTTTAACCAATCAAGGAATTGAGGAACGGATCGCGCGTTTCCTTGAAGAAAAAGGCGCTCCATTGAAAACAAAATATGAAGAAAAAATGGCCTCCTTTTCTCCTGCGGAACGCAAAGCTCTCCCGCGTTTGATCTACCTCCAAACTTTAGATCAGTTGTGGATGGACCATATTGATTTATTGGATGAGCTACGCCGCGGGGTACAACTCCGCGGCTATGCCCAAAGAGATCCTTTGGTTGAGTTTAAAAACGAGGCTTTTCAAACTTTTAAAACACTGATGGAACGCTTAGACCAAGAAGCAATTACGCGTCTTTTGCGAATTGAGGTAATTTCTGCCCCCACCCTGGACCGTCCCCAAATAACTAATTTACGCGCCGAACAGGAAAAAATTTCTTATACTATTCCCTCCTCAGAAACTAATGGAACTGCCGCCTCTTCTCCAACTCAACCATTCCGCAAAAGTGAAAAACAAAAATTAGGACGCAATGATCCTTGTTGGTGTGGGAGTGGAAAAAAATATAAAAAATGCCACGGGCGCGGATAGATTTTGGAGTTTTTTTAATAAATTCTTGACAACATATCCTATAGTATAATATATTACAAAACATGCAAAATCCTTCTCCTATAACTACAACAGCAGAA
>JALUVT010000017.1 GCA_027020325.1 bacterium | reverse complement strand
AAGACATAGCGGGCTTTTTCCCCTAGCTTCTCGTTGAGGGTAAAATAGCCCCAGGGGCCACGGATTTGTAATTTGTCTCCGGGTTTAATTAATTCCAAATTGCGTTTGAAAGCGCTGATCCCTCGGCGGATTCCCAGTAAAAGAAAAGGTTCATAAGGAGCTGAGGCAATGGAGATCGGGCGGCTGTTGCCGCGGGAGTCGGTAAACCGAGGTTGGGGAATAATGAGGTGAATAAATTGTCCGCCGCGAAATTGAAAAGAGGGCGGTTTAGTGAGCCGCCAGAGCCAAGTTCCAGCGGCGGCTTCGTTTTTGGCTAAAACTTCCACGGGATAAATTTTATCCTCTTCAGGCATTATTAATTCTTTTTTGTTATTGTATACTATTGTTGGCGAAGATTTAATTGGAGTTTATAACTCTAATTAAGAGACAAAGGAAGATCCTTGAAGGCTGGCTTTCACCCTTGAACAAAAATTTGTTTTATTCAATTGAACCGAGATTCTTTTTAATTATCTTTTTCTTAAGGAATCGAGGAGCGGAGAAGGTAGGTTTTTCCAATATTAGGAGATAAATAAAAGATTTGTTTTCCTTTTTGCGCTAAAAAAAATATTAAGATAGTGGCAATATATTAAGCAATTCTTTACCTGCATATTATTTACAATTTCATTCACGTATACTAGTATGCTAAATACTTTCTTTTAAATTTTTATTTATCAATAAAAAAGCGCAGGTAATAATAACAGTTCCTTTGATAATAAATCTCGAAATTATTTTTCAATAATGTACGAAGAGAGGGTTTATTTTCTTTAACCACCCTTGCCTTTAAGGTTCTCAACCTCAACTTTTTCCCTTCTTTAATTAAGTGAGCTGCACATAAAGTTGCAATTCCTTGTCCCCAATATGAAGGCTCACCAATAACTACACCAATTTTTGCCTCTAGACGACGAAAGTTAATTGTCATTCCGGTATGGCCAACAGGATATCCATCAACTTTAATTCCAAAATAACGATATTTTGGCGAGAAGGCTACTTTAGTTAACCAATGTTTAATTTTATCTCGTTGACGAGGAGTACTAGGCCAAAGAAAACGACGAACTTTTTCATCATTAAACCACTTGAGGTAATAATCGATCCAGTCTGGTGTCAGATTAATGAACTCTATAACTTTACTCATTTGTCTGTTTAATTTTTTCTTAACATCAATTTCCTCAAAACTTTACTTTTGTCCTTATCCAACAAATTTGCAAGTATTCAATTACTTTCGGCGTTGGGCAGTCCACAAATTATCCCACCATTCACTGGGTCGTTGTTGGCGTATTAATGTTGCTAGTTTTTTAGCTGTCGCGGAAGATATCTGTTGTTCCTGCCGTCGTCCTTTGAGCCACCGCGCTGCTTCTTGATTTCCCTGCCAACAATATTCTCTAAGGAGTAAAATCTGATCAAGAAGATCAGCATCTTTGGCTAATTTGGCTTCCAAAGTTTTTCGTTCCTGGTATTCTTGGTTTAACTTCAACAATTCTTCTGATTCTGGCAATGGCATTAATTGTCCTTCTTTAATTTCGTCTTCGAAAACCTTAACAAATCTTTTGTGGACCCAATTTTGATCGCCCGCGCGAGACTCCTCAAGGTCGTGAAGTAAGCACATCATTACTACTTTATAGGGATCAGCTCCTTCGAGTTTAGCCAAGAACCAGCCAATAATCGCTACCCGAAAAGAATGAGAGGCAATATTATCAGAAAAATCGTCAGTTAAGAGAGTTTGCCGATGGGCTCGGATAATTTTTCGCAATGTTCCTACCTCAAAAAGAAAATTAACCAACTTTTGCCTTAATTCCAAAGAAATTTTCTTTCTCATTGCTTGTGTATAATACCATCATGTGGTTTTACCTAGCAATCACTGCTGCCCTCGGTTGGGCAATTGGCAGTATTTTTTTGAAAAAGAGTTATCAGTTCTTCCCTCCAGGTCAAATTTATCTTTTTAATAGCGTTTCATTTTTGTTACTATGGCTAATTTACAACTGGATCCATCACGCTTCTTTTGTACCCCCTGAGCAAAAAATCTTTATCTTTTTACCTATTCTCCCCGCCTTGGCTTTTATCATTTTTGTTAAGGCCTTAAAACAAGGAAGAGTCAGTATTATTTCGGCAATTATTTCTACCTCTCCATTAATTACTACCACCTTTGCCATTTTGTTCCTCCGAGAAAAAATTAATCTTACTCAATTAGGCTTAATCATTCTTATCATCATTGCTGTTGTTGTTATTCAGATCGATAATAAGCAAAAAAATCCCAAGGGCAATATCGTCAACGAACTAGTCTGGGGATTCTCAACCGCCTTTGCTTTTGCTATTGCCAACATTGCCAATAAAGTAGTCATTGACCGAGTTGGTCCAGCCAACTTCTCTTTAATTAACGCTCAGTGGATGATTGCGATTAGTCTTATTTGGCTGTTAATCGGAAAACAGAGGCGTCAATGGAAGTTGTTAAGTACTAAAGAAGGAGCAATTCTGGCCCTTGGAAGCCTAGGCTACAGTTTAGGCAGTTTTTTCTTTTTTATCACATTGAGCAATGCTCCCGTCTCTTTAGTGATTCCTATTACCAATCTTTCGATTCCTTTAACTCTAATTTTTGCTACAATCTTTCTGAAAGAAAAAACAAGCAAAATTCAAAAAGCTTCTATTTTTACTATTTTCTTGGCTACTACTATTTTGAAAATGATTAGTTAGCCTCATTAGACGGATCAACGCGGCTAACACTAATAATGTTTTTAGTCTTCGCCGGCAATTTTATTTTTCTCAATAATAAACCCCTATCTCCGCAAACGGTCTTAAAGTATTCTTTAATTAATTTTTTTGAATAATAATAGCTTGGCACCGCCGAAAACGAAGGCGATTGGTAAACAGTGTGCGAAAAATCCTCTTAGCTTAAAACCAGTAGAACAGATAATTATGGCTGCCGGGCTAGGACTCGAACCTAGATTAACGGGCCCAAAACCCGCTGTCCTACCATTAGACGACCCGGCAAAGTAACATTAGTATAACATATTTATTTTCGTCTCTTTACAATCTTAAATTCCCTTCATAAAATGAATTTAATGATGGATGAAGCTTTTCCTCCCCCTCCTCTTGAAGGTGGAGGAACGGATCGAGGAATAACAGAGGGAATAGTTAATAATGAAGGTGAAAGAGTTCTTCTTCAGGCTTATAATGAAGCGCAAG
Source organism: bacterium (assembly GCA_027020325.1). Lineage (GTDB taxonomy): Bacteria > Patescibacteriota > 4484-211 > 4484-211 > 4484-211 > JALUVT01. The sequence goes on along the minus strand of JALUVT010000017.1, from coordinate 975 downwards.
CTGCTTTCTGTGATGCTTTGCCCGAGCTACAAATCAAAGAAATTCCCCTTCGGCTAAAGATTGCCCGAAAGGCGTGGGAAGGTTTTCTTACCTCCTTAGAGGGCTTTTTGAAGACGATTAATTTAGCAAAAGAACAAAAAGAGCGCGAACCTCAATCCCGTGCCGAAAGTACTTGGGGTATTTTTGCTGACCTCAACTTACGAGGGCAAAGAACTGTTCGGGAAGGAGAGATCCGGATTCCGACCCCAGACGCGGCCCTGGCGCGGCGTTTTAGCCATACATTGCCCTTAGCCGAACCTGTTTTCCCAGAAAATTTAACCCCAGATGTATTAAAGCAAAAGCTTTTTGATATTTTACAAAGAAACCCTTTTGTTTGGACTGATGGTAAGAGAGCTGATTATAGGTTAGGGGAAATAACGAAAGAAGAAGGAATTGTTGTGCTGGAGCCCGAACAATTGTCTCAGTCGGAGTTTCCGGAGGGGCAGGTTGCAGTAGTTGTTAACCCCGGAGAAGACCTTGATTGTTATGAGCTTTTGCATCATTATGCTTTTGTTATTTTTTATACCCCTCCCTCAAAAAAAGAGGATGGAGAAAGAGAAGTATCTCTTCCCCCGACCCTGCAAATTATTTGTAATCATGAATATATTGATGGTGTTTTAGCCGCTGATTTACTGCAGAAATATGCTGATTCACTTGGTGTTGAGCCCTTGGAATTGACTGATGCCTCTCTCTCTGTTGCCCAGTTGCGGGCGTTAATGCAGCGCGTTGATCACTGGGATAATTACCTTGTAGCAAAGACAGAGAAAGCTCAGGAAGCGGGAGGGGTTCCTTCTTATACTGAAACTACAGTTATTTTTTCCGATGAGGAAATTGAGAAGATAAATGGATTTCTACTTCAAGTTCAAGAGCAAGTGCAAAACTGGGGCTGGAATGAGGGACAAGTGTTGAATTTACTGAACACTATTTTACAGTTAT
>JALUVT010000016.1 GCA_027020325.1 bacterium | reverse complement strand
CAATAATAATCCCAAATTTTGACGGACAAGCTCGGAGGTAATTTCTTGTTCTTCAAAGGCACTAACCTGCTCCAGAAGCGTCAAGGCATCACGAAAAGACCCTCGGGCCTGGTCGGCAATAATTTTTAGGGCTGCACTTTCGATCTTCAATTTTTCTTTTTCGGCAATATTTTGTAAAAATTTAATAATGTCCTCCAAAGAGGCTAAACGAAAATCAAAACGCTGACAGCGTGAAATAATAGTTAAAGGAACTCGATGAACTTCGGTCGTACATAATACAAAAACAACATGGGCAGGAGGTTCCTCTAAAGTCTTCAACAAAGCATTAAAAGCCTCTTTAGTCAACATATGCACCTCATCTAAAACATAAACTTTATATTCTCCCTGAACCGGATTAAAATTCACTTTTTCTCGCAAAGCACGAATATCGTCAATTCCTCGATTGGAGGCGGCATCAATCTCAATCAGATCAAGAAATTGCCCCCGTACAATAGCCTGGCAGGCAAAACAGTGATTACAAGGCTCTCCTTCTTTTTTATCGCGTTGAAGGCAATTTAAGGCTTTAGCTAAAATACGGGCCACTGAAGTTTTACCGGTTCCTCGTGGCCCTACAAATAAATAGGCCTGCCCCAATTGATTTCGTTTTAAAGCATTGCGTAAAGTTATTGTTACCTGAGGCTGAGATTGAATTTCAGAAAAAGATTGGGGACGGTATTTGCGATATAAAACTGACATAGATTACTTACCGGTAATAAACCTAAATTTATCGACTATCGAGGGCAAAATACTCTGAATAACCCTTAATTCGTGTTCACTAAATTTACTCAAAATAAAGTTTTCTAATCCCTGTTTTACTGAAACAGGACGACCAATTCCAATACGCCAGCGCCAAAAGTTTTTAGTTCCTAATTCTCGAATGATGCTTTCAACACCTCGGTGTCCGGCACTGCCTCGACCAAAATGAATACGAAAATCACCCAACGCTAGATCAGCCTCATCGTGAATAACAACCAAGCGCTGTAGATTAAAATTTTTTTCTTTCAACAAATTTTTAACTTCCATCCCGCTTTGATTCATCCAGCTCTGTGTTTGATAAAGCCGCCACGATTGAGGACGGTCCGAAAAGGTATTCAATTGTTGAATTACCCAATGTCCTAAATTGTGGCGTGTTCCTTGATATTCTGCCCCCGGATTACCCAACCCAATTAACCAATATTTTTCTTCCATGAACCATATTTACTAAACAAGTAGCAAAATTACAAGCCAAAGAGAGCCCTAAACAAAGGAGGCAGTAAAATTAGGATGCCAATTAATAATGAAGTAAAGGCCAAAACCAAAACTGCACCTGCTGCAATATCCTTAGCTACTTTAACTTTCAGGTGATGTTTTTTTTCAATCAAATCTAAAATTTCTTCTAAAGCAGTATTAAACATCTCCGCGGCAACAACAGCTCCTACAGTCAAAACTAAAAGGCCTATTTCCCACCGTGACAAGTGTCCATAAACAGCAGCTAGAATCACTAACAGCCCCACTGCTATTTGAACCCAGATATTGACTTGAGTCCGCAAGGTATGTTTTATTCCCGCGGTTGCATAACGATAAGAATGAAGATGGCGGAGGAAAAATGCTTCTTTTATTCTTTTTATCATTCCTTTCATGCTTGAAATGCCCCAAATTAACTGATTGATCAATCTGCTTTCCTCAGAATCGCAATCTTCCTAAAATAAATTTCAGTTAACAAAAAGGCACACTTGCTTCCAGTTCTTTAATTAATTATTTTAATTATTAGCTTAAATTATTTTTTTTATTCTAAATTACTATTAATTTTTCCTCTTAGGATTAAGAATAATTTTTGTTTTACTTTTTTATAAAAATAATTATTCTATTTCTCTATTTCCGGCGGCGATTTTTGCAAAGAATTAGCTTTTAATAACTGTAACTCCTGCAATTCTTGAATAATTTTTTCTTGCAAATGGTGCATTTTCTGCCGCTCCGCGGGTTTGGTATCGGAATACCCCAAAAGGTGCAATAAACCATGAACAAATAAACGGACTACTTCCTCACTTAAAGAAACCTGATACTGACGGGCTTGTTTAGCCGCCTGTTCTAAATTGACTACAATTTCACCTAACAACCACAAATTATCATCTATTTTTAATTGAGCTGGAAAAGCCAAAACATCTGTGGTTCCTTCCTCACCTCGAAATTGCTTATTCAAAAATCGCATCTTTTCTTCTTCACTAAAAACCAAATTAAGTTGAACCGCACGAACCGAAGAGGAAGATTTTTTTTTCGACTTCATAAATATTTGTTAACGGTTCAAACGCTGTTCACGAGCAATTTTCTGCCACCGCTCCTTGGCCAACTGCCGTTTACGCTTCGAAGGTTTAATATAATAACGCATTTCCTCTATTTTCTCTAGAATGCCACTATCCTTAACCGCTTGACGAAAGCGGCGCAATAAACTATCGGCAGATTCTCCGGGTTTAGAAGTTACGATAACATGGATTTTCGAAGATTCTAGGGCATCATCAGTCGGTCCCCCATCAGGGCTCGGGACGCCTGACGCCTGAAGATCTTGAACGCCATCTGTTGTTTTTTTCTTAGCCACATTGAAACACCTCCTAATAATTAATTAATAATTTCCCCTAAAAGCTTTTGTTTAATTATACCCCTCTCTTTGAGGGCTGGCAAGGCCGTTTGTTCCTTGTCTAAAAGCACAAAAATATTTTTAGCCCTAAATTAGCTTTTAAGAATCAGCCACAGGAAGACTAAAATAAAAAGATGATCCCTCTCCCAGCTTTGACTTGACCCAAATTCTCCCCCGGTGGGCATTAACAATAGCCTGGGAAATATACAACCCCAAGCCCGTCCCTTTGGAACCCTGTTCTAAAATTCCCGCCACGCGATAAAATTTGGTAAAAAGATGGGGAATAGCTTCGGCAGGGATCCCCGGCCCCGTATCTCGGACCATGGTAATAACTTCATTTTTATGCGCCGCCAAAAATGTTCTTACTGTTATCGACCCATGCTGGGTATAATTAATGGCATTACCAATTAAATTATTTAAGACTTCTCGTATCCGTAATTTATCGGCCCAGACTGGAGGCAAGTTATCCGCCAGTTCACTTTTCAATTCTAACCCACTACTTTCGGCCTGTTCTTTAAAATCAATTATTGTCTCCTTTACTAAAGCATTCCAATCAACTTTTTCTAAACGCAAATTTAACTGCCCCCGCTCAATCCGCGAAACTGAAAGTAGGTTTTCAATCAAAGCTTCCAGGCGTTGTCCCGCAACATAAGCGCGTTCCAAAAATTTATTTTCTTCTGGGGCTAATTTTTTCCCCGCCTCTTCTTTTAATAAAGCTAAATAACCTAAAATAGCTGTAATTGGTGTCCGTAGCTCATGAGAAGCCATGGAAACAAAATCAATCTTCATTCGATTTAGCTCTTCTTCTTCTGTAACATCGCTAAAAGTGACCAAAACTCCTTCGCGTTCACTAAAACCGTGCGCCAATAAAGAAACCCGAAGATGGAGATAAATTCGTTCTGCTAAATCTGAATCAATAAAATAGATTCCCTGAATAAAATCTTCCTTACCTTTTAAGACAAGGGCAATAGGATCTTCATCCGTTCCCTGAATTAATTTCCCGGTCCGTGAACGAAGAGGCAACAGATTTTCATAATTAACACCAACTATCTTCTGCCCTCGCTTGACACGCAGAATCTTGTTAGCACTGCTATTAGCAGAAATAATTGTCTTGTCATTATTAACTACTAAAACTCCGTCTTTAATCGAATGAATTACAGCATCACTTTTGCGTTTTAAGCGTCGCCAGCGGTTTTTTTCCCGGATCAATAAATCCCGTTCCACCATCCGACGATTTACTTCTCGCCCATTTATCATTGCTATCGATCCCACAATTCCCAAGCTAATAATTTGCGCCATTAAACGCTCAAATAATTCTAAAGAAATTAATTCCCGTAAAGGAACACGCCAGAGGTATTCTCCCACCAATATTAAAACTTCACCGCTGAAAACCAACAGAACAGCATTTTCTCCCAAAAGTTGAGCCGAAACCAAGAGCGGAACAAACAACAACCCCAAAAAAATACTATTTAGACCACCACTATAATGAATAAAGGCTAAAATAAAAATAACATAAACCAAGATTGTAACCATAATTATTTCAAAGCGACGAATGCGTGGAGCCAAAATGCGATAATA
>JALUVT010000015.1 GCA_027020325.1 bacterium | reverse complement strand
TTGATATTTTAGAACGAGCCAATTTAGAACCCGTCGCCTTTGAAACCGAATTAATTGGTCTAGTGCGGGCATTGGCTTACCGTTCGGACCTCCCGGTAACTCTACTGATAGCCTTAGGAGGAACCACAACTGATCTTTGTATTGTTGATCAGGGCATAATCCAGTTTACCCGCAGTATTGGAACGGGCGGCGAGGCCCTAACGAAGGCCATCGCTCGAGAATTAGGCTTTGAAAAAGAGCAAGCCGAAGAATATAAACGAGCTTATGGCTTAATGGAAGACAAGTTAGGGGGAAAAATTTTAAAAGTTCTCAAACCAGTTTTTGATATCATCGTTAATGAAATTGAAAAGGCTATTCTTTCCTACCAAACAAAACAGCCTTTGCGACCGGTTAAAAGAGTTGTTTTGACGGGCGGAGGGGCTCAGTTGCCGGGAGTTGTAGTTTATCTGGCCGAAAGTCTGGGAGTTGAAGTCCAAATTGGAGACCCTTGGAGCGGAATAGAATTAGGCCCCTCTTTTGAAGAAAAAATCCATAGTATTGCCAATCAAACTCTTTACGCCGTTGCAGTAGGGTTGGCCCGTAAACCAGTTTAAGATAATGGAATTCCAAGGAATTAACCTTTTACCCCAGCTTCTGCAGGAGCAGGAATGGGAATTGCGAGCACGGCGGCGAGCAGCAGGAGGAGCTTTACTTTGGTTAATTTTGCTCGCGCTGCTCTGTGGCGGAATGTTTTATTGGCAGGAACAAGTTTACCGTCAATGGCGAAAAACAGATTCTCTTTTGCGGGAACAAAGCCAGTTACTAAATCAGTCTTCGCAACGGATTCGTGAAGGTAAATTACGCTTAATTAAAAATAAAATTACCTTTCTGCGGCAACACTTTCAACGGCCCAATATCTATACCCCCTTTTTTACTTCTTTTTTTAATCAAGTTCCGTCGGGAGTAGAAATTTTATCGCTGCGCGAAGGACAAAAACCAGATCTTTTTGAATTAGCCGCCTTGGGTGATGACTTGGAACAAGTTGAGAGCTTGATTGATAATCTCGCTCAGTGGGAGTTGGTCGAGAAAGTAACCCTGCAAAGTCTTAATTATCGCCTTGATCGTGGTGAAATAAGTTTTGAATTATTAATTAAAAAGACCCCTCTCCCCTCCTCGGAAGTGACGAAAGAAAATAATGATGAGGGCGAAAAAGGAACTTAAACCACATCAGTCAAGCTTTCTCTTATTATTAACTGTCTTTCTTGTTACAGTGGGGATTATTTTTTTCTACCTTTATCCGACTTGGCAAAAAATTCAGGATTGGCAAAAAGAAACTAGGGCCAATAACCAAACTTTGCAAAATGAAATTCAGCCAAAGTTGAATTTACTTCGCTCTTTGGATGAAGCAAAATTAGATCAGGCCATTCAGGCCCTAGAGGAAGCGCTACCTTCTTATCCTTATGAAGCATTGGTAATGCAAGAACTGGAAGAACTAGCGGCAGAAAGCAGTGTTGAATTAGGAGCTCTTAAGGCAACGGCCAATGAAGCGGCAAATATAGTTACCACACCCCTTTTAATTAAAGGAGATAAGGAAGAAATTATTACTTTTATTAAAAATTTGGAACGAGCCAAAAGAGTTTTAAGTTTAGAGGACCTTACTTTAGCTCGGGAGGAAGACCGTTTTGTTCTTCAGGCCAAAGTTGTTGCTCCCTACCAACCTGTTCCGCAAAATTTGGGAGATTTAACAAGTAAATTACAGGCTTTAGACGCCCGCGATCAAGAGGTTTTAGCGCAAGTCGCGCGTTTGAACAGTTATGTTTCTACAGAAAGTGCTGCTAGTCCTACTCCCCTCCCCTCTACTGGACGCGACAACCCTTTCCGTCCCTAGAAAATTAAGCCTAATCTTATTTTAATTGTTATATTTGCAAAAATTTTCCCGCGGATTGCGATATATTTTTTCATTATTATAATTGGCGACGGACTATCCTGTTTGTAAAAATAAACTTTACTTATCTCTTTAACGCTATTTCTTACTTTGACTGACTTGCAAAACCTTGAGGCAATTCCTTAAAAAGGCAATTAATTTTTTTATTTAAGCGGCAGAAGAATCTTTAGGCGCGGCTTCTGTTTCTTCAGAATTATTAATTTGCAGTTCAACGCGCCATTGTTCCGGAGCAGCGCGAACATTGAGAAGACTGCGGATAGCCTTAATGATTCGGCCCTCTTTGCCGATAATGAGCCCTGTATCTTCAGAATGCGAGGAGATACGGAAAAGAAGGCGGCGTTTTTCCCTGTCCTCTTCTCGTTCGATCCGTAAATCCTCGGGATGTTGGACAATTTTTTCTAAAATAAATCTAAGCAGATCCTCCATGGTTTTCTTTTAATAATTTGCGCACCCCTTCACTTAATTGTGCTCCATGTTCACGCCAGTATTGAAGGCGTTCTTGGTTAATTTCAAGCTGAGGAGGTTGAAGTTGAGGGTTATAGTGGCCGATTTTTTCGATATATTTTCCTTGACGGGGACGCCGCGAATCAATAACTACGATGCGGTAACTAGGATAATTCCTGCGTCCGGTGCGAGCAAGACGGATTTTGAGCATAGGGGCATTTTACCTTAAAAAATTTTCTTTTTCAAGCTTTTTCAACGCTTTTTCTGCGGCCGCAGTTTCCGCGCGTTGTTTACTTGGTCCCTCCCCTACTCCGAGGATACGATTTTCCAATAAAACTGCCGCCCGAAAAAATTTTTCGTGATCCGGTCCCCAGCTGTCCAAAATTTTGTAATGGGGAGTGGTGTTAAATTTTTCTTGTAATAGTTCTTGGAGACGGGATTTGGGATCTTGATAAAGTTTTTCTTTGATAATTCGCTCTAATTTTGGTAATAAAAATTGGGTGATGATTTGACGACAGCATTCAAGACCGGCTTCGAGGTAGCAGGCCCCAAGAAGGGCTTCAAAAGTGTTGGCTAAAAGGTGTTCTGAATCACGCCCGCCGCTTTTCTCTTCTCCCCGCGAAAGAAGAAGGTAATCCCCTAGTTGTAATTGACGGGCGGTAGCAGCAAGGGAATGCGTATTAACCAGGGCGGAGCGAAGGCTGGTTAATTTTCCTTCGGCCTCATTGGGAAATTGATGGAAAAGAAAATCCGAAACAATGAGTTCCAAACAAGCATCACCCAGGAATTCGAGGCGTTCATTGGAAGGAAGATTGAAATGGCGGTTTTCATTAAGAAAAGAACGGTGGACAAAAGCCTGTAAAAGCAAGGAACGATTTTTAAAAGAAAAACCAATTTTTTCTTCCAGTTTTTTTAATTGTTGTTCTTTTTCTTCTAAATCTGGCATTGATTATTTATCTTGATTTTCATCGGCTGTTGTTGCGGCAGAAAAATCCTCTGCTGTTTTTTCTTCTTCTGTTTCCAAACCCAGTTTTTCGACAATTGTACCCAAAACTCCATTAACAAATTTGGAGCTATTTTCTCCGCCGAATTCTTTGCCCAGTTCTACAGCTTCGTCAATTACCACTTTGTAGGGGGTAGGAAGACTGGTTAATTCAGCTAAGGCCAAACGGAGGATCGCCAGATCGACCGCGGCAATTTGCGGCAAAGGCCATTCGGGTGCGGTCGAGCTAATTAACTGATCAAAGTAGGGATATTTTTCTAGGACCGCACGCAAAAGTTGGCGGGTTAGCTTTGTTTTGAATTCTTTTTTCTTTTCTTCAAGGGGATTTTTTTGCCAATAACGATATTCTTCCGTCAGGGCGGTTTTTAATTTTTGGTCCGCTGGTGATTGTTGGACCAGGTTATGTTTAGCATTCCAGGCAAAAAGAACCTGCAAAGCCAAACGACGAGCCAGATGGCGCGGATCATGAGCCTTTTTCACCCCTGAACTATTTTCTTTTAACGGACAAAACTTTTTCGCCGCGGTATTGTCCACAATGCGGGCAGACCCGGTGCGGCATTTTTAATTTACCGCATTCAGGACAATTAAAAAGATGCGGCAGTTTAAATTTTTTCGCCCACGCTGTCCGTCGTTGATGGGTGCGGTGGCGAGAAGGCTTCTTTTTCGGAACCGCCATAACGGGTTTATTTTACGGGAAAAATTTATTTTTGTAAATAGGGATTTGTGCGCTGTCTCCGCTTATTCCGTAAAAGGTATCCACCTACGAAGATTAAAACTTTTGGGGAAGGAAGAGTTGCAGATATTAAGAAAAATGCTATCATGAAGCGCAAAAATAAAGTTAGAGAATACAATAACTGCCC
>JALUVT010000014.1 GCA_027020325.1 bacterium | reverse complement strand
ATTGAGTGAAAGGGCCGTTAATTTTGCTGCTTTTACCGCAAACCCGCCGCGGGCATTTCTGATGATCGAACTGATAAGGAAGGGAATAAGGTTTGAAAAACCTCTTGCTGAAGCCGCGTGGTTGGATCTTTATTTAAAGGCCCTCGATCAGGCGGAGAAAAATTTGCGTCAACTGTTTGTTTCTTTTTTAAGGGGTTTTGATTTGAATCAGGAACGCCTCCCCGGAGCCCTACTCTTATTCTTGGAAAGAGAAGTGCGTCTTTTGCAGGAAAATCTTAATTCTCTTTCCGCAGAGGAAAAAAAAGAAATTCAACACTGTGCCCGTGAAGTAGCCCGGCTGGAACTAGCCCTGCGCGCCTACCGCGCCATTAATCCACCCCCGGAAATTGCCTACGCCGATGCAGAAACAATTGCCCGCTGGCAACAAGAAAATCAGCAAAAAATAAAAAAACTGGCCGCAGAAACTGCCTTGAATAAAGATGAATTAGAAGACGGATTAAATAATCCTCTAAAATTCCTCACTAATTCTGAGAGCCGCTAATTAGGGGCGACGAAAGAGCTCCTCAAGGGGGTGTTATAATTTTTTCAATGCAAAAATGGCTTAAAATCCGCGGCGCGCGGCAACACAATCTGAAAAACATCAATCTTGACCTTCCCAAGGGAAAATTGATTGTTTTCAGTGGAATTTCCGGTTCGGGCAAATCTTCTTTGGCTTTTGATACCATTTACGCGGAAGGACAGCGGCGCTATGTTGAGTCCCTCTCCGCTTACGCACGGCAATTTCTCGGCGTGATGGAAAAACCTGATTTTGACCGCATCGAAGGTTTGGCCCCGACAATTTCAATTGGCCAAAAAAAACTTTCCGTTAATCCGCGCTCCACCGTGGGCACGGTCACAGAAATTTATGACTACCTCCGTCTTCTTTTTGCCCGCATTGGTCACCCTCATTGTCCCCATTGTCAACGCGAAATTAGCAGTCAGAGCCCGGCGCAGATAGAGGAACAAATTATTAAACTCCTGCAAAGCAAAAGGAAAAAAGGCTCCTCGCCCCAGCGTTGCCTCCTCCTCGCTCCCTTGGTTAAAGAGCGCAAAGGCGAATACAGCCGCTTGTTGGAAAGATTAAAAAAAGAAGGTTGGGCCCGGGTAAGAATTGACGGACAAATCTACTCTCTTGATGAAGATTTGGTTTTGATCCGCACCAATCGCCACACAATTGAATTGGTTGTTGACCGTTTTGCCGTCCGCAAAATTGATGATCAACTACGACAGCGCCTTAATGAAAGCATTGCCAAGGCTTTGCGTTGGGGGGAGGGAACACTTATTTTAAGCCTCATCCATGACGCCAGCTTTGATTTTCCCGAAAAGCCACAAAAGATGGAAGATTTTCTTTTTTCCGAGCTTTTTGCTTGTCCCTACTGCAATCTCAGCCTGCCGGAACTGGAACCGCGTTCTTTTTCTTTCAATTCCCCCCAAGGAGCTTGTGAAGAATGCGACGGATTGGGAATGAAATGGTCCATTGATCCAAGCAAAGTCTATAATCCTGATTTGACCATTAATCAGGGGGGTTTTTTCCCTTGGTCCAGCGTGGGCGAGGGACAGAGCTGGCAGTCGCACCTCTTACAGGCTTTAGCGGCCCAAGAAGGATTTTCTCTTGATGTTCCAATCAAAGAATTACCGGAAAAGATTTTAGAAAAACTACTTTTTGGTTCCCCCCAACCACTGTTAATTACTCTTTTTTCGCGTCGGGGAGAGAAAAAAACTTATCGCGCCCGTTTTGAGGGGCTGATACCTCAATTACAGCGCCGCTACCGCGAAACAACTTCGGATAAGGTGCGGCAGGAAATTAGTCGCTATATGCGCCAGACTCCTTGTTCGCGTTGCCAGGGACAGCGTTTGAAAAAAGAAATCTTAAAGGTAACGGTCGGGGGAAAAAATATTGCTCAACTCACTGCCCTGCCTTTAGATCAATTACAAAATTGGTTCAGCGAAGTTCTGGCCTCTCCCGCGGCCCCGCTTTCACCCCGCGAAAAAGAAATTGCCGCCCCAATTACCAAAGAGCTACAGCAGCGTCTTCAATTCCTTCTTGATGTCGGGTTAAACTACCTCACTTTAGACCGTCTCACCGCCACTCTCTCCACTGGTGAAGCGCAGCGCATCCGCCTTGCTTCACAAATTGGCGCGGCTCTTTCCGGGGTTATTTATGTCCTCGATGAACCTTCGGTGGGGCTGCATTACCGTGATCATCAGCGGCTCCTGCAAACCCTTTTTCAACTGCGGGATCTTGATAATACGGTTATTGTTGTCGAACATGACCCCTTAACAATCCGTGAAGCGGATTGGGTGGTTGATTTTGGCCCCGGCGCAGGAGCCGAAGGCGGGAAGATTGTCGCCAGCGGCACTCCGCAGGAAATTGCCGCCAATCCGCAGTCTTTAACCGGCCAATACCTGAGTGGGCAACGGCGAATTAAGATTCCTCCGCGCTCAGCCGCGCCGCCCACTGATTTCTTGGTTCTTCGCGGTTGCCGCGAACACAACTTAAAAAATATTGATGTCCGTTTCCCTTTGGGGAAGTTCATCTGTGTTACCGGTGTTTCCGGCAGCGGTAAATCAACGCTGGTCATGGATACTCTTTACCCCCGTTTGGCGGCGGAAAAAGGGCTGCAGCACCCGCGGATAGGGAAGCATCGCCACTTGGAAGGGGCGGAAAAAATAACTAAAGTGATTAATATTGATCAAAGCCCAATTGGTCGGACGCCGCGTTCCAATCCCGCCACTTACACCGGTGTCTTTACTTTGATTCGCGAGCTTTTTGCCGCCCTCCCGGAATCGCGTGCCCGCGGCTACAATAAAGGTCGTTTTTCTTTTAATCTTCGTTCCGGACGCTGTGAAAATTGTCAGGGAGAAGGGTTAATTAAAATCGAAATGCAATTTTTGCCTGATCTTTATGTTAATTGTGAAATTTGCCAAGGACGCCGCTATAACCGCGAAACATTAGAAATTAGATATAAAGAGCTGACAATTGCCGCTGTTCTTGATTTAAGCATCAAAGAAGCGGCGGCTTTTTTTAGCGCTCATCCGTTAATCCAAGAAAAACTGACCACCCTTCTTGAAGTAGGACTGGGATACCTTAAACTTGGCCAACCCGCACCAACCCTTTCCGGAGGAGAAGCCCAGCGGATCAAACTGGCCAAAGAACTCTCGCGCCGGCCGCGCGGTCATACTTTTTATATCCTTGATGAACCAACAACCGGGCTTCATTCCTATGATATTGAAAACTTGCTTCGCGTTCTCCACCGTTTGGTGGCCCAGGGACACACCGTGGTCGTCATTGAACACAACTTGGAAGTTATCCGAACCGCAGACTGGATTATCGATCTCGGCCCTGAAGGAGGGAATCAAGGGGGGCGGGTCGTGGTTGCCGGCCCTCTTTCCACAGTTATCAAACACCCTCGTTCCTATACCGCCGCCTATCTGCGACAGATGAAATAAAATATAATTAATTCAAATGAAAAGGCGAATAATTTTAAGCTTCCTTGGTTTTAGTCTGGCTCTCCTTGCCCCTTCAACAGTCAAGGCAACGGATTTCAAATTGTCGTATCAAATTAACTATCAACTCGACGAACAAGGGAATGCAGTCGTCAAGCAGGAAATTGAACTGCAAAATTTGACGCGCAACCGTTATGTTGCTGATTACACTTTTTCTCCCCGCGGTGAAAAATGGCAGGAAGTGCGGGCGTTTAATGCCGCCGGCGAACTGCCGCTTGAAGTTAAAGAAAAAGACGGAGAACAAGAAATTAAAGTCATTCTGGGGCCGCAAACAGCCGGCTGGCAAAAAATTACCCGCTGGACAATGAACTATAAAATTGCCTCGCAAGCGCGGCAACGAGGGCGGCTCTGGGAATTAATCCTCCCGCGCCTCGAAACTCCCTTGCCCTTAAATAATTATCAACTAACAATCAGTGTTCCGCTTTCCTATGGCCCGCTTCTTTATGCCCTCCCCGCGGCGGCAAAAGAAGAAATCAAAGAAGGGCGGCGTTACTTTTTTTACCATTCCACCCCGGCCCGCGAAGTTGCGCAACGGGGACTGGAAATGACTTGGGGCGACTACCAACTTTTCAATTTCAAACTCCTCTATCACCTGCAAAATCCTTTAAATACCGAAGCCTTTAGTGAAATTGCCCTTCTCCCTCATCTTCCACCGGGACAAAAAATTTATCTTTCCCAACTTAGCCCGGCCCCGCGGACAATTAAAACCGACTTGGATCAAAATATTCTTGCCCTCTACCTTCTTGCCCCCGGCGAAAAATTAACAATTCAATTTCAAGGGCAGGCTCAGGTTCGTTTTTTCCCGCCCACTCAAGGCTGGCCCCGGCAACAGGAT
>JALUVT010000013.1 GCA_027020325.1 bacterium | reverse complement strand
CACTAATCATTGAAGGGTGGAAACCTAAAGAAGATCGAACTAAAAAATTTAGACAAGATTGGTATTTACTCGTTCTTGAAAAAATTGAAAATGGACTTCCTCCAGAAACACAGCGTCCTTTGGCGATAGAAGCTGCTCTTCAGCAACTACCTCCAATTGAAGAAACAGCAACAGTAGTCGAACTGTCTCCTAAACAACAAGCCTGCCTTTACCTCCTAATGACTTGGATCGAAAGTGACCCCGATCGTGAAGAAACACCCGCAAAAGAGTGGCGCCAGCTAAAGCAGCTAAAGGAGGCAATTTTCGATAATCTTGCTACCCCTCCTTATCGCCGTGGAATTTCTGGTCGTATTAGGCGTTTGGATGGTTATTTAAGAGAAAGAAGTAGGGAGATACTAAAGCGCGTAGCAGAACTGGAGCCATTCTCAGATTTACCATGGAAGGATAAAATAAAGACTGCCGCTGGCCGTGCTCGACTCCTTTTTCTCGCCCAAATGGTAAACGAAGCAAGAAATTTACCGCAACAAATTTTAGCTTTAACTTCTTTTGCCATTGTCGAGCGTTATATCCAGCACTATAATCGACAAACCGATGGAAAGTTATCCCAGGCCGATGAGCTGCGCTTGGCGGCCATTCTTTCCCCTTTTGCTATCCGTGCTTCTTATCGCCTCAAAAGAATCAGCCGATTTATGCCTCCTTCTTGGCTTGAAAAAACTGCCCCTTGGCGAAATAAAATAAATGATTTTGTAATAAGGATTAGCCAGGTCCAAGAAAATTTGCAGATACCTCCGGGCGATAGTATCTTAAATAGGTTTTTAGTCGCTCGCGCTAAACCACCAACCCAGAGCCAGGAAAAATGGCGTGAAGAACACCGAAGAGACTTTGTTTTAGAAGCAGCGATTAAACAAGCCTTAAAAGACCCTCATCAATTGGTTCTGCAAGCGGCCAAGAAACGCGCCCTTTCTCAACCCAACCTAAGCAACAGACGCATTGAAGAAATTTTGCAAGCAACAGACCTTGATAGTTTACGCCAATGTGGGATTGAAATTGACCCCAAAGAATACAGAACAATCTTAGCTCAAGAAGCCGCCCAGCAAGTTCTAGAAAGACTTCTTCTCCCGGAAGAAGTTGATGCTTTACTTTGGGAAAGAGCAAAGCAAAACGAAAAAACACTGATGCGTGCCCTGTTGAGGACAATCCAAGAAAAAGTCATGGAGGAGTATCCTGAAAGAAAATCCTTAGAAGCTGCACTTAATAGTGACGCCAAAGCCGAAACTGTAAGAATCTCCAGTTTACTGAAGGCGGAAGATTTAATAAATGACCATAGAGAAATAAAACACTTACAAAGAGAATTTGAATCAACAGCCAGAATAATAGGAACGACACAATCGGGCGACCCAAGAACTTTGGAACGATTAAAAAACAACCTAGGAATACTACACGAGCAAATAGCGCGAAGAAAAGAAAAATTTTTAATAAAAGCCTATTTTGTCGCCCGCCGAGATTGGTTTTTAAGAATTTATGATGGTAATTGGACTTCTTATGAAGAAAGAATAATTAATCTATGGAAACCGGGAGAAACAATAACTATTCAAAGCTTGGCCCAGGCACTGGACATTCATCCCCTGCTTCTTGAAGATTTAATTCGCCGGCACTATCTGCAAGGCCAAGCAAGTAGAGAAGAGATTGAAGAATATCTCCAGAATTTAAGAGCGCCGACCGATTTTCTCTTTGGTGACAAGGGTTTGTTTATGTATTTATTAATAAATACGAGCGAAAATTATGCGTCAAAAATTAGCAATCACTAAACGAAAATGAATCAGAACAGCTGGACTCAACAACTAAGTTACCTCATTCAAATTAGCCTCCGCAATCCGCGGCGACGACGCTTTTATCTCGCCAACTTTACTCTTCTCAATCAAGAAGAACAAGAGGCTCTGGCACGGATTTTATGGGATTTATTCCAATTACAAGTTAATGAAGCAATTCAAGAAAAAAAAGAAGAAATGATTATCGACCTTGCTCTTAATCCAGAGGCTACCTATAACTCCGCGGAGTGGAATAAAATTGACGAACAAATAGAACGACAGTTAATTGCCCGGGCCTTAGCCACCAATGAAGAGCAAGAAATCAATAAAGCTTACGAGGCTCTTAAGGCTCTCGGCGCAGCCTTAAACGCAACTGGAGGCTAAGGGAATAATCTTTTCTAAACTCTAAAATTCCTCCCCCAATTTAGTACAATAAACTAAGTCTCTTTATGATTATGAAAAACAATCAAAAGTTGCGGCAAAAATGGGCCTCACTAAAAAAAGCTCTTGGATTAGAAGAGCTAAAAAAAGAAATTCGAGCTTTGGAAAAAAAAATGAAAGAACCTAATTTTTGGCGAAATCCCGCCCGCGCCCAACAAGTTCTTCAAGAATTAGCGGCAAGGGAAAAATTATGGCAGGAAGTTCAGGACCTTGAACAAATTTTTCGCCAATCACCTTTACCCCCTAGTCTGGCCTCGCGACTGCAAAAATTGGAACTACAAACTTTTCTCACTTCTCCTTATGACCGCTATCCGGCCCTGCTTTCTTTACATGCTGGACAAGGAGGAGTCGAGGCCATGGACTGGACGGCAATGCTGCTGCGAATGTATCTTCGTTACGGAGAGAAAAAAGGCTGGCCGATGAAAATTATTCAAGAAATACGAGGCGAGGAAGCGGGCATCAAATCCGTTACCGTTGAAATCAATCAACCCTATTGCTATGGTTATCTTAAGCATGAACACGGAACCCATCGCCTGGTCCGTCGTTCCCCTTTTAATGCCAACAACCTTCGTCAAACATCTTTTGCTCTCGTTGAGGTTTTACCGTTATTAGGCGAAGATACTCTTCCGCAATTACAAATTCAAGAAAAAGATTTATTAGTCGAGACTTTTCGTTCTTCGGGGCCCGGAGGGCAACACGCCAATAAAACCGAAAGCGCAGTACGACTAAAACACCTCCCCACAGGTTTAACCGTAACTGTTTCTTCCTCGCGCTCCCAGTTGAGTAATCGTAAAACAGCTCTCAATTTATTAAAAGGAAAACTTTTTCAGCTCATGCAACAACAAAAAGTAGCTCGGATTCAGGAACTAAAAGGGCATTATGTGCCTCCCACTTGGGGACAGCAAATTCGTTCCTATATTCTCGACCCTTACCAACTAGTTAAAGACCACCGCACTGGGGTAACAGAGAAAAATGCCCAAGCGGTCCTTGATGGAGATCTCGAAGCCTTTATTAGTGCAGAAGTAAGAAAGATCCCGGGGAAAAATTACTCCAACCGAGCGTAAAGCGAGTAGATCCACCCTTCCCTCTCACCAATTTTTATCTTATACCACCCTCCCTGAGTCTCCCGCCAATCATAAACTTCTCCCGGATAAATCCGTTGCAGCAAGGAATAATTAAGACCTGGACCCGAACGGACATTAAGATAACCGGTCGGGGTATTAAGAACCGTTACTTTCTTGGTTGATGATTTTTGTTCATTGACAGGGAAAAGGCGTCTATAAAGCTCGCTCAGTTTTTCCCTGGCCGCGCCGGGAACTTGATCTAAAGAAGGAGGCAAAACAACAACAATCGGAACTTCGCCTTCTTCCAGATCTAATAACGGTGAAGACGAGTTCTCTAACCATTTTGCTACCGCCCATTTTTCGTTTTCCGCCCCCTGATAAACTTGTCCCGCTTCATCCAGAACATAAATAAAGGGCAAATCAGGTAAATGTAATTCATTTTGCGCCCAAAACTGTGCTCCTTTTAACCAATCGGAAACCTTGACTTGTTCTGTGGCCAACTTTACTTGCCAAATTTTAATCTTCTTCAGTTCCTGTTCGGGACAAGAATCAGCGGAACAATTGCTAGGCGCTGCGCCCCAATCAGAGCGATTAATTATTTCTGAATCCGCTAGTGCAATCTTTCCTTGATCGGGTTGCCAATTCCAAGTTTTTAAATTGGCCCAAGGATCTAAAGCTAAGCTCAAATCCAAAATCAGAGACTCCCCCCGCGGCAAAACCAAATCTTTTTGCCATTCTCGCCAACCTTCCTTTTTTAAGAGTAAAGAAAACCTTTCCTTTTCTAAATTAAGCACCAAAGGAGTTACTCCAATTTCTTTTTTATCTAAAAAAACCTTTACTCCTGCCGGATTTGAAGTTAAAGCTAAAGTATGACGAGAAGAGGGCTGATAATAATTCAATAAACTAATTTGATTAAAAAAACGACAACATAAACTAGCTTCTAATAATGTTTTTCCACTGGGAGATAAATTTATTGTCCCCTCCCAATATTCTCTCTCCCCTTGGGATAAATTTACCCAATAAAAACCAGGGGATAAATTTTGTCTTTGCCAGGGACTTTGCCCCACTTTTTCTTCATTCAAAGTTATCTCTAATGATGACGGGTGGGTTTTAATTACTAATTCACTGGAGGGGGTAGAAAAAGAAAAAAATTTTTTAGAAAGGAAGAATGCTGCCAACAATAATAAAAAGAAGAAAAAAAAAGCTAAAAAAAGCGGCCGTTGTTTCATCACCACGAAGCTTAAGCTTCGGATTCCTCCATCCGAATCGGCATGATGATATGGAAATAATCTTTTTGCTCCGGAGCCGATAATTTAATTGGGGCAAGAGGATCCTTTGCCTCAAGTTTTAATTCTTCGCCGTCAATTGCTTCAACGCCTTCCCTCAGAAAATTAACATTAAAAGCCATTTTTAAGGGGCCTCCTTTTATCTCTGCCGGCAACTCAATTCGCGTTGAGCCCAATTCTGCACTCTGGGCCGCTAGAGTTAAGTGATCTTTATCAAAGGTCAGATAAACAGTTTGTCCGTTGTGTTGAGCAAAAATTGCTACCGAACGCAGAGCTTGCAATAGTTCTCGCTGGGACACAACAGCGTTAAGTTGGAAATCCTGCGGTAAAATTTTTTCGTAATCCGGATATTCTGCTTCTAAAAGGCGCGTTGCTAATTGCAAATGGAGAAGATCAAAAATTATCTGGTTTTCATCCTGAGTTAAGTAAAAACGAACTTCATCACTCCCCGCGGAAAAAAGTTTTTCCAATTCTTGAAAAGCAGCAACAGGAATAATAAAGCTTCGTTCAATTGTTGAAGGAGTTTTTAATTTTCCGCGAACTTCACTAAGCCGAAACCCATCGGTTGAAACCATCGTAACTTCATTTTCTTTTACCTTGACCAAAATTCCCGTCAAAACAGGGCGCGATTCTTCGATGGCTGTGCTAAATTTAACCTTTTTTATTAAATAAGCTAAAGTTTCGGTCTGAAAACGGAATAAATCTTCTTCTTTTTTTTGCGGAAAAGTTGGGTAATCATCAGCGGGCATGGTTACAAAACTGGCTTCAGCCCGCTCATCTTTTAATTGTAATTTACTTCCCTCTAATTTTATTTCAACTTTATCTCGGGGCCAAGAAGAAACATAAGCTTGAAGCGCTGAAGCCGGGGCGGTAATTGCCCCCGCAGATTTTATTTCCGCAGGAATTTGAAAATATAGAGAAAGTTGCAAATTAGTGGCCAAGATCGCTAAATGAGCTTCTTCGGTCCGCAAAAGAAGGTTATTTAGAATAGGTAATTCTGAACGAGAAGGAACAACACGCGCAGCTAAAGATAAAGCTTGATTCAATTTTTCGTGCCGACAAATAAGTTCCATTGTTTCTTCATTTTAACATAAACAAAAATTAAAGTCATGGTTGAGTAAATACTTAAATTTTTAAAAGCTTTATAAATTTGTTTGATTTTTTTTGTTAATAAATTTTTTGAAATTAAAAAGAAAATAAATAGTTTATTTAACTAGTAATAATAATAAGTTGGCTGGATTTGTGTAAATAAATTTTTTTCGCTTTCTTTAAGGCAAGATGAAGATGAAAATTGTGGAAAGAAAAATTCTTTTCTTAATAAGAAATTTCTTTTTAGTGTTTTTATTTCTTTTTTACTACCCTGTTTTTATTTTGTTGATCAAAGGTTTAATTATTGTGAAAAAAATAAAAGGGGATTTTTGTCTTATCCACAGTATTACATTATTGTCTACATATTATCCACATTAAATATATATTTACCAACATTTAATGTTTTTTTAATCAAAAACTGTTTTTTAAGATAAAAGTAAAAGGTAAATTAAGAATATTGGAATCGCGGCGCTCGATGAGGCTTAAGGTGAGAATTTAAAGTGAATAAAAATTATGGTTAATAGATTTGGTGGCGAATTTGACGAACTGCGTGAAGGACGCGGGGGTCTTTTTTTTGTAAAAGTTTACTAATTTTTTCCACTCCGTGCATGATTGTTGTGTGGTCGCGCCCTCCCAAAAGGTCTCCGATGTGTTCTAGTTTTAAACCAAGGTCATTGCGGAGTAAATACATTACAACTTGGCGCGGGATAACAATTTCGGCCCTGCGTTTGCGGCTACAAAGATCGGAAATAGTTGTATTATAGATTTCATTTACCAATTGAAAGATATATTCAGGAGTTAGGCGGGGTTTTTTCTTACTCGGAAGATTATTTTGCTGGAAAATATTTTTCACTACGGCGAGATTACAGGGAAGATCACGGGCTAGCGTTTCGCTGCGGATACGTAAAATAAGACCTTCGATTTCCCGCACACTTTCCCCGGCCACTTGAGCAATAAATTCCGCCGTGGGCATGTCTATTTCTAATCCCAGATTAGCTGATTTGGTTTTAATAATTGCCAAGCGCATTTCATAATCAGGTGGAGTTAATTCGACCATTAATCCTCCGGCAAAACGAGTAACCAGCCGCTGGGTGAGGCGTTTAATTTCTTCTGGAGGGCGATCAGAAGTGATAACAATTTGTCGGGAACGATTATAGAGACGATTGAAAGTATGAAAGAATTCTTCTTGGGTTGAAATTTTATCGCCGCCGAGGAATTGGATATCATCAATGAGGAGGCAGTCATTTTCACGATATTTGCGTTTAAAATGACTGGTATTTTTGTAGCGCAGCGAATCAATGAAGTCATTAATAAAAGTCTCAATAGGAAAGTAAAGCACCCGTTTAACCTTTTTATTTTCTAAAAGTCGGTTTCCAATAGCGTAAAGAAGATGTGTTTTTCCTAATCCGGATTGTCCATAGATAAAAAGTGGATTATAAGCGGTGCCGGGTTGTTCGGTAACGGCTAGAGCTGCGGCATGAGCAACACGATTAGCGTTTCCGACAACAAAATTTTCAAAGGTAAAACGAGGGTTAATATTATGTTCGGGAGGAGCGGGGGTAGAAGTTGTTTGTAATTCGCGGGGTGGTTGATCAAAAAGAGGTCCTTGTTCTGTTGTGGGTGGGGTTTTTTGGAGACAGAATTGGAGTTGATAATGTTGTTTGGTTAACTGCCAGAGGCAGTTTTTAATAGCTTCTTGATATCGTTTTTTAAGAAGTTCTTCAACATAAGGGGAGGGGCAGGAAATAACAGCTTTATTAGAATCAATTTTTTCCAATTGGGTTTGATTAAACCAAGTTTTGACAATTGAAGGAGAAAATTTCAATTCCAGTTGGCCGAGGACACTTTGCCAGATTTGTTTGGGATCGTGCATAATTAGCTTTTTAAGAATTTTGTGGATAACTGTCAATGGTGATTTTTGTGGATAAATAAAAGAGGGTTGGAAAGGGAAATTTTGTTTTTTGACAATAGAGCTTAATTTTCGTATACTTGCGGTGTAATTGAACTAAATTATGCCTAAACGGACTTATCAACCTAAACGCCGTAAGCGCAACCGTACTCATGGTTTTCGAAAAAGAATGAGTTCACCGGGGGGACGACGGGTCTTAAAAAGAAGAAGAGCCAGGGGTCGTGAGCGTTTAGCGGTTCATGCCGGAGTTTAAATTTCTTTCTAATATTAATGCTCAAGAAGCGCTATCGTTTAGTTGATGATTATCTTTTCCGTCGTTTGCGTCAGAAAGGGCAACGGCGTTATGGTGGTGATTTAATTTTAAGTTTTCTCCCCAATAAACTCCCCTATTCACGCGTCGGGTTTATTGTTTCGCGGCGTTATGGTTCGGCGGTTAAAAGAAACCGAATTAAGCGTCTTTTACGCGAAGCATTGCGCTTACATTGGGCGCAAATAATTCCGGGCTGGGATATGGTTTGGGTTGTTCGTCCTTCTTTACCTTCATCTTCTTTGGCTGAAATTGAAAAGAAAGTTATCAGGCTTCTTCAGAGCGCGGGGTTGTGGCGAAAAATGTTATAATCGTTAATTGTGGATGAAGAGAGTAGTTTTGGCTTTAATTAGATTTTACCAAAAAGCTCTGAGGAATCCTTTGCACCTAGGCGGAGTGATTATTTTAGGAGGCAGTATCGGTTGTCGCTTTGAGCCTTCTTGTTCAGAGTATCTTTACCGAGCTGTTAGCAAGTATGGGTTAAAGCAGGGTTTGCTTAAAGGTAGTCGCCGAATTATACGCTGTCATCCTTGGTCCCCGGGAGGTTGGGACCCTCTCCCCTAGTTTTAGTATTCATTGCTAATGTGGGAACTTTTTTTTAAAACACCACTCTTAAATTTATTAATTTTCTTTTACCAAGTTTTGGGGCATAATCTGGGATTAGCAATTATTGCGCTAACTTTTTTTCTGCGCCTTTTATTATTACCTTTAACTTGGCCGGCATTATCATCGGCCCAGAAATTGAAAAAATTACAGCCCCACCTCGATAAATTAAAAGAAAAACATGGGCAAGATAAAACAGCGTTAGCTAAAGCGCAATGGGAACTTTATCAAGAGCATGGCTTTAATCCTTTGGCCGGCTGTTTGCCTTTATTGCTTTCACTTCCGGTAATGCTAGCTTTATATCAGGTTCTCTTACAGGCTTTAAATTTAGAGTTTTGGCAGGAATTGAATGCTAAATTGTACTTTTCTTTTTTGCAGATTAAGGGGCCGGAAGAGTTAGTAACGCGGTTTTTGTGGTTTGATCTTACTAAGCCCGATCCTTTTTTTATTTTGCCTCTTTTAGTTGGTGTGAGCCAATTATTAAATGCTTATTTGATGCCCTCTCCTGCGCCGGCGGCAAGTAGTAATAAAAAGGGAGAAAGTGAGGAATTAATGAAAATGATCCAGCAACAGAACCGCTACCTCTTCCCCCTTTTTTCCGCTTTTATTACTCTTCGCTTACCCGCAGGAGTAGGGCTTTATTGGTTCTTTAGCACTGTTTTTGGTATAATACAGCAGTTTATTATCAATCGCCGTTCATGAATACTCAATTTTTAGAGGAAGTAGAAAATTTAACCAAAGAATTATTAGCCCTGCTCAAAGTTGAGGCCCCGGTAGTGGTAGAGATTGGGGTTGAGGGAGTGGTAGAAATAAATATTGGTCAAGAGAGTGAAGCGGGAGAAGGAGAATTAGGCCTGTTAATTGGTTATCGGGGGACAACATTACGCTCGTTACAAACAATCTTGTCGTTGATTGTTAATCGGCAACGCGAGCGATGGGTAAAGTTGTTGGTGGATATTGGTGGCTATCGTAAACATCATATTGAAGCCTTGCAGGCTTTAGCGCGCCGTTCAGCAGAAAAGGCGCGTTTCCTAAAAGAAGAGGTGATGTTGCCTCCGATGAATTCTTTTGACCGGAGGATTATTCATTTGACAATTGCCGAGATGCCCGACATGATCTCGGAGTCAGCAGGGGAAGAACCGCGGCGTCGCGTCATCATTCGTCCACGGCAATAGCGGTGTGGGCCCGTCTCTTTTTTTGGACTTTATTTTGGCAGACACGAATCCCTCTTTGTTGCCCTGATTCCAAGATTGATTATTTAATCCCCTTTCTTTATTTAAGCGATATTATCTTTGGCTTTTGGTTTAGCAAGACTTTGTTTTCTGCCCCCGCGCGGCGTTCGTTGTTGCGTTTTTTAGGCCAGCAGAAAAAGATAATTTTACTTTTTTTATTTTTCCTTTTGTTGGGGTTTTTATCTTTTAGGGTCTCATTATTGCCGCGAGCAAGTTTTTACCGTTGGTTGCGGATAGTGGAAATATTTTTAGCTCTTATTTTTCTTACTTGGCAATTAGTCGAAGAACGGATCAAAGTTGCTTTTGTTGTTCGAAATCTTGTTTATGGCTTAATTCCCTTGGCCCTTTTGGGGTTAGCGGAAGTGAGTTTACAACATTCATTGGGGTTTCAATTAATTGGAGAATGGAGTTTTGACCTTAGTACTCCGGGAATAGCAACTATAGTTATCCAAGGACGGCGCTGGTTGCGTCCTTATGCTACTTTCCCCCACCCCAATGTTTTTGCCGCTGCTCTGTTGACAGCAATTTTATTAATTAAAGGAAAGCCGAAATTATTTTCGCCCTGGAAAGAAAAGATAATTGTCTCTCTTTTTTTTCTTACTCTCTTAGCAACTTATTCGCGTCTTTTAATTTTGTTAACAATAGTTCTATTATTAATTCAATTAACTTTAAAGTATTTTCTCTCCGCTTCACGATCCTTACAGTTGAAAAAAGAATTTTTCTTGATTTTCTTTTTTCTGGCCATCCTCGCTTTTTCTCCCTTAGGCATTTATTTGGGGCAGCTCTGGAAAAGACCGGGATTAAGCTGGTTTCAACGGCGGGATTTGTTTTTGTATGGGCTTGATTTAGTTCAGCGCTTTCCTTGGCTGGGAATAGGGTTAAATCAATTCCCTCTTTGGGTGCAGAAGGAAGGTTTTTCGCGCTACCCTTTTCTTTGGGCCCAGCCGGTCCATAATCTTTTTTTATTAATTGCCGTAGAACAGGGTTTAATTTCCTTTTTTCTCGCTGTAGTAGCTTTCTTTTATTTTTTCGGGCGAGGATGGTGGTATTGGGGACAAAAGAAGAAAAAAGCAGTGCTTTACCTTATTCCTTTAGGGTTAGGATTTTTGCTCAGTAGCCTGGCCGATCATTTTTGGTGGACTTTGCCTGCTGGGAATTGGCTTTTAGTTCTAATTTGGTCTTTTCATTGGAAAGAATTAATTATCCCTCCCCCCAGGACTTCTTCATCTTGATAAAAGACAGCGCTTTGCCCCGGCGTGATAGCAAAGGCGGGTTTTTTGAGAACTATTTGGTATTCTTGGTGATTGAAAGAACTTGGTTTGATTCGGCCCGGGATCAACGGGCCGAGATTGCGTAAGCGGACGAGACAACTTCCTTGGTAAGGTTTTTCTAAAATCCAATGTAAATCCTGGACAAAAAATTTGTTCGACCATAAATATTCTTGAGGGGCAACTATTAGGCGATTACGGGCTAAATCTTTATCATAAACATAAAGAGGTTGGCCATGATAATGGTGAATTTTAAAACCGTGGCGTTGGCCGCGAGTATAAAACCAGACTCCTTGATGAGTTCCGATTACTTCTCCTTGGAGATTTAAGACAGGACCTTTTTGTGGAGGAAGATATTGCTTTAAAAAATCAAAAAGTTTAAGGGGCCCGATAAAGCATATTCCTTGGCTGTCGGGCTGGTTCCAGTTGCTGAGGCCCTTTTGCTGAGCATACAGCCGGACTTCTTTTTTGGTTAATTCAGCTAAAGGAAAGATAATCCGTGCCAGCTGTTTTTGCTGAAGACGGTAGAGAAAATAGCTTTGATCTTTACTCTTATCTCGTCCTTGATAAAGATGGTAAAAACGACCTTTTTTTTTGATAGCTGCGTAATGTCCAGTGGCAAGATAATTTATCCCCCATTGCTCTTGTATTTTTTTTAAGAAGAAACCAAATTTTATTTTTTGGTTGCAGACAATATCAGGGTTAGGAGTTCGTCCTCGGCGGTATTCAGTAAAAAAATAGTTCAAAACAAATTTACGATATTCGCGACGGAGATCTAAAGTTCGAAAAGGAATTTCGAGTTGACTGGCGACTCTTAAAGCTCGGGCGCGGTCTTCTTGCCAATTACAGCCCCAAATTTCATCCCAGCACCAGAGGTAAACACCAATAACTTGATAGCCCTTTTCTTTTAATAAAGCCGCGGCAACAGCACTGTCGACTCCACCCGAAAGTCCGACTGCGATTAATTTTGGGGAATGGAAGTTTATTTTGGTCATTTTTATTTTTTTAGATAAAATTCATCGCGGGGCCAATAATGTAGTTGATATTGACGAAGACTTTGATAAAGAACAATTTTGGTGTTCACCCAGGAAAATGGAGAGAAAGAGTTGAGTTCTTTGCTTAAGCCCTTCAAATTGTTGCTTTTAATTTTAATTTTGCGGGCAACAGTAAGATGCGGGGGGTGAAAAGAAGTGGGACCGAGTTCTAGTTTTTCGGCCAATTTTTTCAGTTGCTGTTGTAGAGGATATAATGGCGGAGAAGAGGTAAGGCTAAGGAAAAGAAGGTGGGAATGAAAGGAAGGAAAAAACTTCCACTCGCTACTGGTAAAGGAAAATCCAGAAAAATGAGAAAAGATTTTTTTTGCTTCAGTAATTAGTTCTCGTTCTTTGGCTGCAGAAACTTGGGGCAAAAAAAGGATTGTTATATGCCAGTCACGGGGGGCGATCCAATCCCAATGAGGAAAATTTTTTACTAATTTTTGCAAATGCTGCTGGAGGTATTTAATAGTAGATTTGGGAGGAGGAAAAGCAAAAAAGAGCCGCATCCTCAGATCTAGAAAACAGCTGCGACAATCCAATACATTAGCAGCGTTAGAGCCAAATATTCGGTGATTATCTCTAAAGTTAAGTTTTTTTCTTGGTAGTGGTGAATAATCCCCCAGAGAGGGTACAGAGATATTGCGGCAGTGGCAAGAGTGCGTTGAAGTTGAGGATTCGTAATAAAGTAAAAGCTGATTAGAACAGAAATGATGGTAATTAAAAGGAGGAAATATTGGAGGGTATGTTGCCAGAAATAACGGTTCATTGTGCTAATTTGATTATAAAATTGCTCCCAAACTGTTGAAAATAGTAATTATTAGCATTACAAAAAGCATCATTCCGTGGAGCAAGGAATGTGAATTGCGGCGCGGTAGGTTCCGGCGCCAAAGGATAAGGGAGTCAGTAAGAAGAAGGAAAATTAAAGAAAGCAAGAAAACAATTGTTATTTTTTCACTTAAGCCCCAATTTTGAGGACGGACGGCTACTGCGAGACGGGTACGCCAGGAGCGCCAGTTTTGGTAATTTTGTGCCTCCACTCCCGGCGGCAGCGGAGGTTTTTGCTGGTTGTGAACTAAAAGATTTATTGGAGTTAAAGGAGGGCTAGTAGGGGTAGGAATTAGTGTGGGTGAAGGCAATGGCGTTGGAGTTAAGGAAAGAGGAATTATTGTCGGCGGGGCTGGAGATGGTGAAGGGCGATTATTATTAGCTGAAGCAGGCCCCTCTAAGCTATTAGCAGGGGTTCCGAAGAGCTGAACGACCAGTGTTGTCTCTTTCCCGAGCAAGGTTCCATTAAGAACAGCAATTCCCATTTCTTTAAAATTAGGATTTAGAATATTGGCCCGATGTGAGGCTGAAGCCATCCACGCTGCAACCACTCCGGCAGAAGTGTTGAAGTCTTTGGCTAAATTTTCTCCAGCATAACTGTATTGGTATCCTACCCGAGTAAAAAAATCCCAAGGCGTAGTTCCATCAGGAGCCACATGAGCCCAGTAGTTTTGCTGGAACATGTCTTCAGCTTTAAGTAGGGCTGCTTGATCTAAGAGAGAGTTTTCTTTTAATGGAGGAAGTTGATTGCGGGCGCGTTCTTGGTTGACTAGAGTAAAAAAATCTTGCTGATAAATATTGCGCGCAAAACCCAACACTTGGGGGGTAGAAGAATGGAAGAGAGCAAGATTGATTTGAAGGAGAATAAAAGTAATAGTTAAAGTAAGAAGGCTGTAATGACGCAAGATAAAAGCGCGGTGCTGATTTTGTTGGTGGGGAAAGAAAAATAACTTTATTGTTTTTAACATTTGGCAGTTTCAATATATCATAAGCTTTTTTATTTTTTGTTCTTAATTTTATGAGAAAAATTTTAGATATTATACTATATCGTGTTAAGTTTTATTATAGGATTATTTTTGTGGTCAATAAAAATGAGCAAGTTTTTTGTACATATTGATTAGAATTTCGTTAATAAAAAGAAAAGACAATAATATAATAATTGTGAAAAACTTAGAGTGGCCCCGGTTCGAGGCAGGGTAGATAAAATTCCCAAAACTTCACCTTCGTCTTCTGTCGGCGAATTAGAAGAAAGGTTTTTTGTTGATAATAGAGGGGTGCTAGTATTTGACAATGAAGTTGATTCGAGGCAACCAAGAATTAGATCAAATTTAATTTTTTCTCCCTGCCATTGATTGTGGTCTCGCTGGGGTTGAAAAGTTATTTGGAATTGCCAGTTTGCCTTCTCCCCTCCTTCTAGGGTTGTAAGTAAAAATTCCTTGTCCGGGGCAAGGAAAAAACTTTTTATTTCCCGGCCTTCTTTTTTTATCGTGAACCAAAATTGTTGCAAGAACTGCCCTGTGCCTTGGGATGGAGTTACTTTTAAGCCAATTTTTTGCGGGAAAGAGGTGATGTTTTCCACTTGTAGTTCTTCTTCAATTGTGTCGCCGGGAAAGAGATTATTTTCTTGAAAAAAGGCGCGTTTTTTCCAGTTTAATTGAAGACATTTTTCTTCAGCTTTAAGTTGGGGAAGGGAAAAAGTCCCTCCGTTAACTACCAATAAGAAAAAGATAATGAAGAGGAAAAAAATTCCCTTCACCCTTAATTTTATTTTTCCTTTGCTCAACACTTTCAATTTAGATTGCGCAATAAAAATTAGAGCTCCCAGTTTTGACAACTAAAATTATCATTATGGCGTGCTTGGACTGCATAAAAATTGAGGGTTATTTGCACCAAATCCGATTGAATGCGATTGTCAATCTCGCTTCCGTTACAGTTTATTGTTCCCGCTTCTGTGGCTCCGGGCTCAGCAGCACTAACGGTTAGTTCTCCCAAGCACCAAATTTGTCCCAGATAAAGAGATCCTTTAGCTGCTTCCCACGGTTGATTTAGTGTTGAACCAAAAGCATTGTTTTGGGCGTCAATTAAATTGAGGCGTTGTCCGGCATTATTGTCTCCTTGCGGGAGTTTGGCAGCATTCTGTTGCAAGATTACTTTTTCGTTAGTTTCCCAAATGTTATCTCCATCATCAGCCCAAAAAAAGAGTTGCAACGAAGTAGCCAATTCTCCGGCCCAGTTGCCGTCACTAAGATCGCCGGCAGCTTCTTCTATTGCTTCGAGCCCGTTTTCAGAATTTTGTGTGAGTTGTAAATGGGCACAGAGCCAAGCTTGGTCATTGTTAAGATTTAATTCAACTAAATTTTGCCCCCAGTCTCCGGGAAGAAGATCTTGGCTATTAAAAAATAGATGCTCCCCTTCTTCGCCTAAACTCCAGCTATTATTGGCTATTGCTCCATTTTTAGTGGCGGTGTTAGCTAATTGGAGATCAAAAGTTGCCGCGCCCAAAACATTATCACTGCTAGTTTCACTGTCGCTAAATAAAGCTTGAACAGTTTTGAAAGTCAAAAATACCCCTGCTCCTAATAAGATTAGAATAAAAAGTGTTTTCTGCTTTATTTTCCTCACCTCCTTTTGTTTTTTGTTTTTTTGCTAGTTAATTGTGGTGAAGAAGAAAGGGGAAAACTAAGGAAAAAACGGACAGGGGCTGGCAGTAAGGCCCGAGTGCGCAGCATTTTTCTTTTTTTTATCGTATTTTGAAGGAATGAACAGTGTCAAACCTTAATTTTATTTTGCAAAAAAGTAAGAAAAAAGATAAGGGGATTTTTTTACTGTTTTAAGGCCAAATTACTTTTTTTAATTTCGTAAAGGTAAAAATTAAAACCAGGGAGAGGAGAAAAAACTTTTTCTGCTTTCCATTGAGGAATGGGGTAGCGTGCGGTAATAATCCGCGCTCGCGGGGGAAGTTCTTTTTCTAGTTTAGGAGCCAATTTTTTTAACAGCGATGAAGTTAGGTACAAAAGCAGTAAATCAAAATCGTTTAAGGGAACGGAGAAAAAATTTTGCCGATAAAACTTAATTTGTTGCCGGTAAGGGAAAACAAATCTTTTTAGCTGCGCTTTGAGGTAGGGCCAAGGAGCAATTTCGTAACCAGAGGCTTGGGCTTGAGGAAATTTGCTGATCGCGGCAAAAAGCAAGCGCCCGTCACCACAACCAAGGTCAGCGATTTGTTGCGGTTGATGAGGGATGAAGTCAATCATTATTTTTACTGCGGATGAAGGTAAAGAAACATAAGGATCTCCGTAGTGTGTTGAAATAAGAGCAGATATAAAATGGCTAAGGAGAAAAAAATCAATAATTAAGATTAATAATAAAAAAATAGAGGAAATAATTAGCATTTTTAGTATTTTAGAGTACCCTTGAAATAAGGACAAAGTAAAGTGAAGGGACAATAATTACACATAATGCCGGGTTGAGGCGGGAATTCTTGCGCCGCTATTTTTTCCCAAGTTTGGATTATTTTTTTCTCTAAAATTGCTAGGTCATTCTCGTCTCGGGAAACAGAGATTTTTTTGCCTTCGGGCAGAAAAATAAAACTGAGTTTTTGTTTTTCTAGAGGGATGCCCATGACCGCGGGCTGAGTGAGAGCCCAGGCGTAGAGTGTTAATTGAATATCTTTAGTAACTTGAGAAGGTTTTTTACTGCGGCCAGTTTTATAATCGATAATTTCAATTTCGCCATTTGCTAATTGGTCGATGCGGTCAATTCGGCCCGAGATTCTAAGGTGCCCGACATTAACAGTAAAAGGAAGTTCTATTTTTAATACTTGTTGTTGGGGATGGTAGAAGTTTTGGTAATAGTGATCGAGCATTTTTTCTGCTTCTTTTTTTTGTACTTTTTCCGCTGCGCGGCTAGGATAGCCATAGCTTTGCCAAAATTGTTCGAGGATTTCTAATAAATTAGTCAATGTAAGCTTTTCGCCTGTACTATGACGACGGTAGAATTCGGCTAAAGTTCGATGGATGACATCGCCAAAGATTAGCGAGACTGCCGGTGGTTCGGGAATTTTGATTTGGTAGCGGTATTTATACTGCAAGGGGCAGATTTCATAGGTATTGATTTGGCTAAAAGAAAGTCGTCCTTTTTCCCAACTCAAAGTAGGTATTTCTTTGTTGGGGGTTAAAGCAGTATCTTTTTGATAATGAAGGAGTGAAAGTTGATTGGTGGAGGAAAGAGGAACAAGAAATGGGGTGAGGTCCTTTCCTAAGACTTCGTAGACAAAAGGAGAGAAACGGCGGGGCTTTTTATTTTCATAGTAAAAACGGGCTCCAGTAAAAAAAAGATATTTTTTCGCCCGGGTCATTCCTACATAAAAAAGGCGTCTTTCTTCAGCAAGGTGAGGATCATCAAGAAGTTGCGGTTCTTTAATTAGGGCGGCGGGTAAGGGAAGGGGCTCGCGTCGCTGGCGTGAAGGAAAGCGTGTTTCAACAAGATTAAGCAAAAAAACAACTTCAAATTCTAAGCCTTTCGCGGCATGGAAAGTTAGAATATGAACCGCCTCTTCGGCCAGCCATTCAATTTCGCTAGCGCGAGGTGATTCTCCTTCATTAATTAGAAAATCCAAATATTCCAAAAAAGAACCAAGATCACTCTCGGGCTGCTGTACTTCAAAAGCTTTAAGATAATCAAAGAAGCGGGCGATATTTTTTATTTCACGATCTTGAAGAGCGCTTTGTGGATCCTGGTAATATTGTAGGAGGCCGCTTTGTAGTAAAAATTGATAAACGAGTTCTCCGGGAGAATGGTCAGGGACCAGAGCGAGAAGACGATTTAATAGCTGATAAATTTTTTCGCTTTGCGAATAAGTTTCTTTAGTGAGTCCGGCAATATTTTTAATTTGACCTAACATTTCCCAGAGAGTTTTATTATTACGGCGGGCTTGCGCGTTAATTAAGGTGAGGTCGCGTTTATTAAAATGCCAATAAGGGAGAAGAAGGAGGCGGTAAAGGGCAACGCTATTGTAAGGATCGAAAAGAAAATGGAGATAAGCAGTTAAATTTTTGATTTCTGGTTGCAGGAGGAGTTTCCCCGGGCCGGAAAATTGGTAAGGTATCTGGTAGCGTTCAAGGGCTTGGGTAAAAGGAGTGGCATGCTTATTAGCGCGGACTAATAAAGCAATTTGGTCTAGTTTTAAGTTTTTTTCTTTTTTCAAAAGGGCGTTAATCTGTTGGGCGACAGCCTCTGCTTCCTCTTCGACACGATTGGTCCAGATAACTTGGATATCCGGCCCGGTGACAGAAGAAGCGGCTTTTAATTTTTTGTCAATTTTTTCTTGTATTTCAAGGCGATAAGGGTTATTTTGTTGGATAAAGTGGTAAGCCCGGTCTAAAATAATTTGGCTGGAACGATAGTTTTGCGTTAAGGTAATAATTTTGGCTTCAGGGAAATGCTTTTTAAAATCTAAAACATTGTAAAGAGCTGCTCCCCGCCAGCGATAGATACTTTGGTCATCGTCACAAACAGCAGTGATCATTTTTTCTTTCCCCGCGAGCAAAATCGCAATTTCGTTTTGGAGATAATTAGTATCTTGGAATTCATCGAGCAAGATAAAACGGAATTGTTGTTGATATTTATTTAAGATTGCCGGTCGTTGTTGGAATAACTGCAGCGTATAAAAAACAAGATCGGCAAAATCCATTACTCCTGCTTCTTTTTTTAATTCTTGGTAGACACGATAGGTTTCGGCTAATTCTAAATAGTGATATTC
>JALUVT010000012.1 GCA_027020325.1 bacterium | reverse complement strand
AGGGATAGTTTTTGCTGCACCGGGTGCGGTTTTTATAATTGGTTCGCCTTCTTTGGAAGAAAGTGGTAAAATTTCAAGTGCAGGCATTGTAGTTAATTTGATCTTGGCCTTTGTTTTTTTCTTTTTAATTATACTGGGCCTAGAAAATGCCTTTCTTTTGGTTGGACAGAAGATCAATGCCTGGTTAGCTTTATTTAATCTTTTACCGTTTGCATTTTTGGATGGGGAAAAAATTTGGCGCTGGAATAAATTTGTTTGGCTGGGACTTTTTTTAAGTAGTGGTTTTATTTATTTAAAATAGGTTGTATCAGGCAATGATATTGATTGACAAAACTCATTTTTTGTTTTAAATTTTATGAATTTACATAGGCAAGGATGAAACGAATCTTGTTTTAGCAGACCTTGTGTTAATATGTAAATAATTTAAGATGCCTTTATTTGAAAAAAAGCCTGATAAAACAAAAGAAGAAGGTATTTTGACAATCGAAGGGGATCAAGAGGTTTCGCGAGATGATATTCCTTCGGAGTTAGTAGTTCTTCCTTTACGGAAAACAGTCCTTTTTCCCCGAACTATCATTCCCGTTGTTATTGATACACCGCGGTCCCAGAAGGCGGTTGAGAAAGCCTTAGCAGAATCGCGTTTTGTGGCGACTTTTATGCTTAAGCATAAAAAAGTGCCCGAGGTTTTGACCCCTCAGGACTTGTATTCTTTAGGGACGGTAGCTTTGATTCACAAAGTAGTTCCTGTGGCTAAGGGGGCGCAAATGGTTGCTTTGCAGGGGGCGATGAAGGCTGAGGCTCTACATTGGGATGTCCGTACCCCAATTTGGCGGGTGGCGGTAAGGCTTTTAGAAGAAAAGGTCTCGCAGAGCAAAAATACTCAGGCCCTAACGAAATCGTTGATTAATGTTGCCCAAAAAGTTATTGTTCAGTCACCATTTTTACCGCGGGAAATGGGTGTGCTTTTAGAACAACTGGAAGATGATCCCCTAAAATTACTTTATACAATTGCTAGTTTAATCCGTCTTAAAGCTGGCGAACAACAAAAATTATTACAGTTTAAGACAACTGAAGCAAAATTGCGCTATCTAATCCGTTTATTGTCACGCGAGCTGGAATTTATAAAATTAGGGGGGAAAATCCAATCGACGGTAAAGGAAGAGTTTAATCGTGCTCAACGCGAAGCCTTCTTACGGCAGCGACTTAAAGCAATTAAAAAAGAGCTAGGGGAAGAAGACCCTGTTGAAAGCGAA
This sequence comes from bacterium, assembly GCA_027020325.1. Classification (GTDB taxonomy): domain Bacteria; phylum Patescibacteriota; class 4484-211; order 4484-211; family 4484-211; genus JALUVT01. Next base: position 3,147 of record JALUVT010000012.1, on the reverse strand, counting down.
GTAAAAGAATTACAGCAGCGATTGCGACGCCTAAAATTACCGCCTGAAGCACGGAAGCAGGCCGAGAATGAAATTAAGCGTCTAGAGACAATACACCCTCTTTCGGGAGAACATCAGGTTATTCGTACTTATTTAGACTGGATTTTTTCTTTACCCTGGAATGTTTTTACTAAAGATAATTTAGATTTAGAGCGGGCAGGGAAAATTTTGGATCAGGATCATTATGATCTTAAAGAAATTAAGGAGCGGATTATTGAATATTTAGCCGTCCGTAAATTACGGCAAGACTTAAAGTCACCGATTATTTGTTTTGTCGGTCCGCCGGGAGTAGGAAAAACTTCTTTAGGTAAATCAATAGCGCGGGCCTTAGGAAGAAAATTTGTTCGTATTTCATTAGGGGGAGTAAGAGATGAGGCTGAGATTAGAGGCCATCGGCGGACTTATGTTGGCGCTTTGCCGGGAAAAATAATTCAGGCTATTAAGCGTGCCGGTAGCAACAATCCTGTTTTTATGCTCGACGAAATAGATAAAATTGGGGCTGATTTTCGTGGAGATCCGGCGGCAGCTTTACTTGAGGTGTTAGATCCCGAGCAAAATGTTGCCTTCCGTGATCATTACCTTGATTTAGATTATGATCTTTCGCGGGTCATGTTTATTGCAACAGCCAATGTGATAGAGACGATGCATCCGGCTTTGTTAGATCGAATGGAAATTATCGAAATTCCGGGGTATATTGAGGAAGAGAAGGTTCAAATTGCGCGTCAATATTTAATTCCGCGTCAAATAAAGGAGCATGGTTTGACTGGCCGTCATATTAAATTTAGAGATGAAGTCCTGCCGGTAATTATTAATGAATATACTAAAGAAGCGGGGGTAAGAGGACTGGAGCGACAGATTGCTAAAATAGTACGAAAAGTTGCTCGTCAGATTGCCCAAAAAGAAAGAAAAACAGCAACAATAAGTTTGCGCAATTTGCGTAAATTTTTGGGGCCGCAAAAAGTTTTTCCCGAAGTAAAGCGTCGTACTGCTGTGCCGGGGGTGGCGACAGGGCTTGCAGTTACTTCAGCAGGAGGAGAGATAATTTTTGTTGAGGCTACTGCTATGCCGGGGCGGAAACGATTTTTGGTAACAGGAAGTTTGGGGAAAGTGATGAAAGAGTCAGCTCAGGCTGCTTTGTCCTTAGTTCGTTCCCGAGCCAAGAAGTTGCAAATTAAAGAAGATTTTTTTGATCGCAACGATATTCATTTACATGTTCCCGCGGGAGCGGTACCAAAAGATGGTCCTTCGGCAGGGGTGACAATGTTTACAGCTTTGGCCTCTCTTCTTTCCGGGCGCTGTGTTCGTAATGATTTGGCAATGACAGGAGAGATTACCCTTTCGGGTTTGGTTCTTCCTGTAGGGGGAATAAAGCAAAAGGTTTTGGCGGCAAAAACAGCAGGAATAAAAAATGTAATTTTGCCGGAAAAAAATAAAGGACATTTAGAAGAACTTGACCCCGAATTAAAAGAAGGACTAAATTTTGTTTTAGTTAGCAATGTCGATCAAGTTTTGGCTCACGCTCTTCTCCCTGCGAATAATTAATCACTTTTTATTTTTCCTTTGTTTTTCAAACTGCTTCCTGTTATAGCTCTCGCAAAACAAATTTTTCTTTTTTAGGGTTTAGTTTTGGTATTTAAATTTTCTGATTACCGCGTAAATTAGTTGAACGGGATTGACATTACCTATACAAACAGATAACAGATACAGGATACAAAAAATTCAGTAATTTTGTTTTGCGCTGACTATAGGTAGAGATAGGATTAGCCTATTCCCACTATAGCCTCTCAAAATTTCAGAGTGCCTTTATTATTGCTTTTTTAATAATCAATTAATGATTACTTTAATCACATCCAAGAAGGAGAGTGGAGCAGTGTAGGAACAGTACTATTTTATGTGCTTAGTATTAGTAGTTGACACACATGTATATTGATGTTATAGTTGTAATCGTCCTTTAATAAATTCTTTTCAAGAAAGTTATCCACATTTTAATTGTTTTTTATAGGATATATTTTGTTAAATAACTTTCTTTTCAGCTCCCAGTGTTTGGTTCCTTAGGCTTTTCTTTGTTTAAAAGCTTAAGGTTACTGAACACTTGGAGCTGGAAAGAAAAATAATCCCGCTACGGCGGGATTTTTTTATGCTATACTAGGGATGGTTATTTTTAGGGGCCCGGTCGCCAAGTGGTAAGGCAGGAGTCTGCAAAACTCTTACGCGCCGGTTCGATTCCGGCCCGGGCCTCCAGAGGGCGTGTAGCTCAGGGGTTAGAGCACCATCCTTATAAGATGGGGGTCGGTGGTTCGAGCCCACCCACGCCCACCAAAAAGGGTTAGCCGCGTTGCTTAAGGTTTCTTCTTCACCTTGGCGGAGATTTAAACGGTAGTTTTAAGGCTTTTGAGGAATTTGAAGCAAGGGTTATAAAGGAAAATGCTGGTTTTCGGAGTGAATAAATTGGTCAAGATTTTATATTGGAAGCGGCGATTTAATCGATAAAAAGTTATGAGCGCATCTCTCATAAAATTTCCTCCCAACTTTTTTTGGGGTGCGGCTATTTCTAGCCATCAAGTTGAAGGTAATAACGATAATGATTGGAGTGAATGGGAAAAGTCGGAAAAACGGATAAATTTTTTAAGAAGCAGGGGATTGATCAAAAGGTACGGACTAGAAAATTATATCTCGGGAAGAGCTGTTGATCATTATAATCGTTTTCAGGAGGATTTTAAAATTGCTCAAAAGCTTGGTCATAATGCTTTACGCTTTTCTATTGAATGGTCTAGAATCGAACCCGAAGAAGGCAATTTTAATAAAAAAGAAATTGAACATTACCAAAAAGTTGTTGCGACATTAAAAGAATTAGGAATAGAACCGTTTGTCACTTTATGGCATTGGACTATCCCGGTTTGGTTGCGAAATAAGGGAGGATGGCAAGATAACAGAACTCCAGAATATTTTGTTCGTTATAGCCAATTATTGGTTACGCTATTTGGTAAAGATGTTCATTTTTGGATAACTCTTAATGAACCGCAAATTTATGCAAGTAATTGTTATCTTAATGGGGTTTGGCCGCCGCAAAAGAAAAATTTATTTACCTACTTAAAAGTAGTACATAAT
>JALUVT010000011.1 GCA_027020325.1 bacterium | reverse complement strand
AAAATTATTTTTTATTCATAAATACCCCAGGCGGGAGAGGCGGTTTTTGATGGCGGCGTTGGTTTTTGTTTTTTCTCCTTTTTGCTGTTCGCGGCGGCTAAATTTTTGCAGTAATTGCCGTAATTCAGGAATAGGGGCGGGATAATTTTTTTTCGGATCGAGAATCTGCAATTGTCCTGTAGCTAAATTTTCATAAATTTCAAAATTATAGCCCGCGGAATGAATTAATTTGTCTTGTTCTTTAATTACTGCTTTTTGTTCGTAGCCATAGGCGCATTCTTCAACAAAAAGGGCGCGCGGGGTTGGTTCTTCCAGCCAGGAAACACCGCTAAAAGAAGAATCCGCTGGCCAACCTTGGAGGGCAAAGAGGGTTGGTAATAAATCAAGGTGGTGCGTCGGGGCTGTGATTAGTTTTTTCTTCAATTTTCCGCCGGCGAGTACAGCGGGAACACGAATAATTTCTTCAAATAAAGAATAGCCGTGCTCGCGTCCCAAAAGATGGGGACGGTAGCGTTGAAAAATTTTTTCTTCTAAGGCGCGATGATCACCCATCTCCTCTCCGTGATCGGCACTTAAAAAGATGATTGTTTTTGACCATAGATTCTCGCTTTCCAAAAAGGAGAGAAATTGCTGCAGTTGATCGTCGAGATAGCGTAGTGCGGCGCGGTAAAATTGTTGACGCCGTTTTTGGTGCGCGGCAAAATCTCCCTGGGGCTGGTTTTCAAAGTAATCAATACGAGCCCACGGCGAGGAAGGCGAAGATTCGTTTTCTAGATAGCGGCGGGGAACTTGGATCGGCATATGGAGGTCGCCGGCGTGCAGGTAGAGAAAAAATGGTTCTTGTTTGTGTTGGCGGATAAATTGTTGAGCTTTATTCCGTAGTTTGGCAAAGGGCTGGTTATCCCACTGAACTTGATCGCGAAAAGAGCGGGGAAAAATTCCTTGCAGCGCGAGGTCGGCGGTAACGACACTCGAAAGCCAGCGGCAATGGTAGCCGAGGGGGCGGAGAAAATCAACGAAGGTGGGGATGGAGAGGGGTAAAAGGCGGGGAAAATTGAGGCGGTTAAAAGCTTTTAAGTCTTCTTCAATTCGTGCTCCGTGTTGATGGGGATAGAGGCCGGTGAGGAGAGAATTGACTGTCGGCCAGGTCCAAGGAGAAACAGTATAGTGGCGCGGGGCGCGCCAGCCCTTTTCTCCCAATTTCCAGGCGCTGGGAGTAAGAGTGGAATTAAAATAGTCAGCGCGCCAAGCATCCCAAATTAACCAGATGAAGTTATATTGTTTTTGCCGCGGGCGTTGCAAGCGCTTTTGGTTGCGCCAAAACTTAACTCGCTGCTGGTAGCGCTGATCATTGGCCTGTTTAAGTTGGAGGCCGCGCAGAAAGCCAAAAAGATTGACCAAAAAAGAATAAAGTCCCACTTGGAGAGCGATTCTTTTGACGGCAGTTTTAATTTTGGTTCTTAAGGCGATCCAAGACGACATTTAACCGCTATATTTTAACAAAATTTGGTCCAAATTTTGCAGGTAAGCGCGATGAGAGAATTTGTTTTGAAATTGACGGTAAACTTGAGGATTAAAAGGCGGGCGTTCTTTAAGCGCTTTAATAATTGTCGCCACTAAAGCATCATCATCCCCGGCCGGGTAAAGTAGCCCCAAGGAAGGGTGAAAAATTATCTCCGGTAAGCCTCCAATTCGCGTGGCCACAACATATTTGCCTAAAGCCACTGCTTCCAGGGCTACGGTCGGCAGAGGGTCGGGCTTAATTGAAGGAATAATCACGAGGTCAAGGCTTTTGATTAAGCGGTAAATATTAGAACAGAATCCGGTGAAGATAATTTTCTTTTCCATTTTTTGCTGCTGGATTAGTTCTTGGAGCTGTTGAAGGTAGTTTTCTTCTCCTTTTTGCACCGAACCAACAATGAGTAGTTTGGCCGCGGGAATTGTTTGACTAATTTGCGGCCAGAGGCGAACAACTTCCTCTTGTCCTTTAATGAAGCTGATGCGGCCGATAATTCCCAGCAAAAGGTCTTTCTGCGAATCTAGGCCCCATTTTTGCCGCGGCCAGGGGCGGATTTGCGGCGGGATTTTTATTCCATTATAAATAACTTTAATTTTTTCCTCCGGCACTCCCAAGTGAAGAAGGGAGTTGCGGACCGCTTGCGAGACAACAATAATCTCTTCCGCACTGTAGGTAAAAATGAGACGGACGAGTTGACGCTGGAGGGGAGAAAAAGTTTCTTTGCTGATAATATCATGGAGACGGATGATAACGGGACGGCGCAAAATTTTACCCCACAAAGCAGCTAAGAGATGACTTTTAATTCCATTGGAAAAAAGGAGGGCAAAATTCCCCTGCTGCAGGTATCGGCCAAGGCGAAAAAAAAGCAGCAATGCTTCGATCAAAGCGCGGGGCCAGCGCCAAAAATTATTTTTAATCCGCCGTGTTTGCAAAAAAGTTTTCCCGCCCGGCAAAACTTTGACTTTAAAACCAGCTTGGCCTAATTCTCGGCTAAAAGGACCTTCTTCAAAAGTCAAAACAGTAAAAGAAAATTTTTCTTTTAATTTACTGCCATAAAGGTAGTCGGCCAAAACCCGCTGCGCTCCTCCAATAAAAGCGCGAGGACTTAAAAAAAGGATCGCTGGTTTTTTAATTTTTAGTTGTGAGGGGGGCATTGTTAAGACCGTAAAAAACAATCAGGGTCAAATAGGCAAAAATAACCGAGGGGGAGGCAAGGGTATTTTCAAAAAAAGCACTGCTAAAAAGACCGCCTAAGGCAGTGAGAAGGGCGAGAATAATTTCCGCTCCGTTTTGTTGGTAGTTTTGCCAGAGTTGCAAGATAAGGGCAAGCCAAAAGGTCAGGAAAAGAGCACTGCCAATGATGCCGCTTTCCGCCAGAAGGTGAAGATAGCTATTGTGGGCGTGGGCTTCGTTGATTATTCGTTTTCCTCCCTGAGAATAAAGAAAAGGAAGGGGGGGGAGAAAAAAATGCAGGCTAAAATTTTGGTCATTAAAACGCGAAATTCCAATCCCATTAAGAGGAGACTGGAGACTGTAGTTAATAGCGCGGTTCCAGAGACGGAGGCGAGTTTGAACATTATAGCCGGAAAAATTAGTTAAGCGCTCAATTTTGCGTGCCCAGCGCGGGGAAAGATGTTGTAGGGTAAAAAGAAAAAGGGGAACGGCGATAAGAAAGGAGAAAAAAAGAGCCAAAAAACGGCGGCGGGAGAGTTTTTCTTCTACCCGGGAGCGGAAAATTAACCAAAGTAAAAGGCCGATAATTAATCCCTGCAGTCCGGAACGGGAAAAAGAAAAAATTAGGGCCAAAAGAACAATTAATGTTGCCGCGGCCGCGAGAATTTTTTCCTTTTTTTCCCGCGCTTGATTGGCTCGGTTTAAGAGAAGGAAAAACGGGAGAAGATAAAATGCCGCGGCCGCGTTGTGGGAAAGAAAGCCCCCGATGAAAAGTTTATGAATTAACGCTCCTTTGTGAACCAAAAGAATTAATTGCTGGCGTTGTCCGAGAAAAGGAATTTTGATTTCAGTTAAATATTGAATAATGCCAATTCCGGCCCAGAAAGTTGCCGCGGCAAGAAAAAAATCAAGAAACTGTTTTTTATATTTTTGCAGGGTTTGTAGAGGAAAGAGAGCAAGAAGAAAAGGAAGGTAAGCGGAGAAAATTTTCGCATCCGTGGTCCAAAAATTAGTTTGTCCGAGGAGAGCGAGAGGGGGGCGAGCAACAAAGAAAAGATTGCCGAGCCAATAGAGATAAAGATAGAGGTAGATTTTTCCCGCGGCAAATTGTCCTTTAACCCAGGAAGAAAGACGGAAGCGAAAAGCGGATTTTTCTTCGATGAAAAGAAGCAGCAAAAGGAGGAGTAAGAAAAGCGGTGGAAGGTAAGGCCAGCCCCACCAAGATAAGAGAAGAAAAAAGATTAAGGTGCAAGAGCGAAGAAGCGGTAGGAGAGGGAATTCCCATTCCCGGATTTTAATCCACGACCAAGTCCTAGTGATCATAGATCCATTCTAGCATTTAGGAAGCAAAGTTATAAATAACCTAAATCAGCAAGGCGGCGGCGGACTAAATCATCAGTAGTTACGGTGGCGCGGGGATGGAGGTCTTTTTCTCCGCGGGCTTCGGCGCTAAATTGACGCAGTTGCTCGAGCAGATCTTTGGGGCCGCGGCAGGGATGAAGATTTTTTTCCTCAGGATCTTCTTTGAGGTTAACGCAATAAAATTTTTCTTCTGCGGGACGGTAAAAGATTTTGCTCTCTTTTTTCCTCAGACAATACCAATTAATTCCATAGGCTGTTTCGGCCGCAAAAATAGTCCGGGAGGAAGAGGGAGTTTGGCTGAGATTAAGGCCGTCAAAATTGGTTTCACTCCAGGGCAAATCAAGATCAGCCCAAAGGGTTGGGAGG
>JALUVT010000010.1 GCA_027020325.1 bacterium | reverse complement strand
TATTGTTAAAAAATTAACTTTGCAAAGCATTCAAGGCGCAATATTTTTGCTCTCCCAAGTTCAGGTTTAGTAGCTGGAAGAAAAATCGTCCCTATTAAAAGGAAAAGATTTTAGCTACTAGCGCTTGTATAGCGCCGCAAAGCCCAAGACCAAAATTTTAATGCTCCCATAACAGCAATTATAGTTGCCAAAGTGGCAATAAAAACTGAAGGGAAAGGTAGTAAGCCCAAAGCAGCCTGAGCCGGGAAAGTAATTAATAAAATTGTCGGAACAATGAAAGTTAACATCAGTCGGATTGAACGCGGATAAATATCAGTTGGGAAGCGTCCCATTGCCGTTAAATCACGGTAAATCCAAGTTAATTGAATGTTTTGTTCACTAAGAATGCAAATTGATGCCACCATCAAATGGAAGGCGAAAGCCAAAAAAAGACTATTTATAAAAAGAAAAAGAAAGGAGAACAGAGCGCTAAAAGAGGGAATTAATTGGTGAAAAAGTGCAAAAAGAGTCATAAAAATTATTAACGGAATAAAGGTAACAAAATCTAGAATGTCGGGCCAACCAAAAACAGGACGGAAAAAAGAAGGGAGCGGCTTTATTAAATCTAAATCAAAGTCACCTTGAATGAGGAGACGGCGAAACCAATAGGTTCCGCGAAAAAGGGTTTGAGTTGCTATGTCAAGGAGATTAAAAACCAAATAGAACCAAATTACTTTAACCGGGGAATAACCAGCCAAACTTTGTCGCTGTTGAACTACGAGATAAAGAAAGGCGAAAAAAAGAATAAAACGAATTATTTTGCCGATGATAAAAAGATACCACCCTCCGGTGGTCAAAATTTGACCAATTAAAGCCATTTTGGTTACTTGCCACCAGGCTCGAATTATTCTTTTCATTTCATCAGCCACCAAAAGCAGAATAGGTTTTTAACCCCCGGCGCCAAAGGTTTTGCATTACGATGGCAGCCAAGAAGATCCAGATTAACAAAATTAAAATTACAGAGTAAGGAGAAGAAACCTGTCCCAAAAGAAATTTTACGGGGAAAAAGAGGAGATAGGGAAATGGTGTCCAGTAAATAACTTTCTGCCAGAGTGAAGGAAGGATGTCGAGGGGGAAAAATACCCCGGAAAAAATTTCCAACAAAACAATGCCAAAAAGCCAATTTGGCGCCCAAACTTCTTCCCACCAAAAACCACTAAGAGAAATAATAAAACGGAATAAAAAATTAAAAATAACCGCCAAAAAAACCAAGATGATGAAAATTAACCAGGTCAATAATGAATGAGGTAACCAGATTGAAAATCCAACAATAAAAGCAATAAAAAACACTTCCGGTAAAAGGAAAAAGAGATCAATACTTTTAGCCGCCCAATCCTGGCAAAACCAGACCCAGGCAATATTCCAGGGACGAATTAAATAGCGAAAAGTAAGTTCTCCATTTTTAATTGTAGGGGCTAAATCATTAGTTTTAGTTCCCAAAACAATTCCTTTTAATAGAGCGACAAAAATAATATAAGTTAGCATTTTTTCCTTGCTATAACCAAAAAGGTCACTTCCATCTTGGTAAAGTGAAAGCCATAAAAAGGTAATACTCAGGAGAAAAAAAATGTTGCGCAGGCGGAGAAAAAGAAAATTAAGGCGAAAAATAAAGGAATCCTGTAAAGCAATAAGATACAGCCGTTGTCCTAAAATAAGATTATTTTTAATTTGCTTCAGTAAAGACAAAGCGGTTCTTTTCATTGTTTAATTACGGAGCTGATTATAAAAACGACGGATAATTTCTTCAATTGGGAGATCTTTAATGGCTAGATCTTCAACTTCGGGACGCGAACTAAGCCAACTTAAAAGAGAGTTTAGTTGAGAACGATTAATAAAAAGCTTCATTTCCGGGTATTGTAATAAGGGAACAATAAATTGCGGACAATCAGCTTTTTCTAATTGCCGCCGTAGTCTAATTTTGACCAATTTCTGTTGTGAATAATAATTGCGAATTTTCTCCCAAGGACCATCAAAAACAATCTGTCCTTGATGAATGATAATTATTCGTTGCGCTAATTCTTCGAGATCGCGCATATAATGGGAAGTTAGGACAATCGTCGCCTTTTTTTCACGGTTATATTCTTTAATAAAATCGCGAATTTTTTTCTGCATTACCACATCCAAACCAATTGTTGGTTCATCTAAAAAAAGAACCTTTGGTTGATGGAGTAGAGCTGCAATCAACTCACATTTCATTCGCTGCCCTAGAGAAAGCCGCTTCGTCGGAAGGTGAATAAGGTCTTCCACCTCTAACAAATGAATCAGTTTCTCTAAACGCTGTTTAAAAACTTTTTCCGGAATTTGATAAACAATTTTATTCAATTGATAGGTCTCCCAAGGCGGCAAATTCCACCAAAGCTGTTTCTTTTGCCCCATAACAAAGCTAATTTGAGATAGAAAAGAAAAATGGCGCTGTTGAGGTATTTTTCCCAAAACCCTGACCTCGCCTTGATCAGGATAAAGAAGGCCACTTAAAATTTTCAAAGTCGTTGTTTTTCCTGCCCCATTAGGGCCAATAAAACCAACTAATTCTCCGGCTTTAAGACTGAAACTAATATTTCTTAAGGCTTTAATTACTTCATAGCGAGGCTTCCAAAAAGATTTTAGCGTTCCTTTGAGCCCGGGTTCTTTCCTAATTACTCGATAGTATTTAGACAAATTTTTTACTGTAACCCAATCCTTTTTCATCATTAACTGCTTAAAAATTTATTCTGAGAGAGGGAGGGAAAATTGTTTTTCCTCCAACTGTTGAACTGAGGTTATTTTTCCCTGCAGGCGGTCAAAGTTTATTACTACTTCATCGGCTTTATTTTTAGCATTAGTAACATGACGCAACAAAATATTAAGGCTCTCACCTAATTTTTCGCTATCTTGACGAATTGCCTGCAGGCTGCGGAGAATAAAGCGGGCTTTCTCTTCAATCTTCTTTCCTTCCAATCCCAACAAAATTACCTTAAGATAATAATTGAACTGGTTGGGAGAAACAATAACCACTCGTTGTTGGTAAGCATATTCAGCCAAATCAGGAAGATGGACGGTAATTTCATAAGCAACTGCTTCCGAAGGGACATACATCATCGCAAAATCTAGAGTTCCTTCCTGAGGCAAAATATATTTACTGGCAATAGCGCGAATATGCTTGCGGACATCATTAACAAAATCGCGGCGTGCTTGTTCGCGCTCGCTTTCGCTCTCGGCTTGTAACAGTTTCCGGAAATTCTCCATCGGAAATTTAGCATCAACAGCCAAAATACCGCGGTCGGTAATAATTGCCGCATCAACAATTTGTCCGCTGCGGAAACGATATTGAATCTTAAATTGCTGCTGTGATAATTGTTGTTTCAAAAGATCATAGAGAATTTGTTCCCCAATATTCCCCCTCAATTTAGGAGAGCTCATCATTTCCTGTAAAGAACGCATCTGGCGCCCAATCTCGCTAATTTCTCCCAGTTCTTTCCCAATTTGCCCAATAATCCGGGCGGCATTATCCAAACGACGGTTAATATGTTCGCCAGTTTTGTCGAGACGCTCCTGAATTTCCCGCCGCGTCTGCTCACTTTTGTCAGCGGCCTGACGCATTTCCCGTAGAGCTTCCTGAATCCACTCTCTAAACAGATCCCGCATTTCGCGTTGCCGGGGATCATTTTTCAACTCTTGCAATTGTTGTGACCAACGCCAAGATAGAAATAGAAACAAAAGAAGAAGGGAAAAATTAACAATTAATAATAAAATTAACAAAGTCATCAGCCGACACTACTTGGCGAAGAGCTCAATTTTATTTTATCATGCGCAATAGTTAAAGATAAAATGCCGCGTTTTTTTTGGCCTTTAATAATACTTGATCTCTTAGATACTATTTTTTGGCTTTATCTTCTCTTTTTTGTTTCTCCTTTGACCGCAGAAAATAGAATTCGCCCGCGAATAATTATTGTTTTTTTAGTCAGCTTGGGCCTGAGTCTGATGCTCAATCTTTCTTTCCTCTTCTATGTTTTTCATCGCTGGAGCGGTGACTACCGCATGCCGCGCTATATTTATCGTCAAAGCTTGCGCCAAGGAATCTTGGTAACTATAGGCCTATTAACAATCGCCGTCCTCTCTTTAACTCAAACCCTCAGCTTTTGGACTTTTTTTCTAACCCTAGCCGTACTGGTTACCGGAGAAATGAATTGGCGTAAAAGCAAATAATGCGGCGATCAATATTTTTGCTCTTGCTTCTTGGATTAGCCTTGCGAATTTATTATCTTTGGAATCTGCCTCCTTTTCGCGCTCCGGACGAACAGGCCCACTTTTACTATATTAACTATTTAACCAATAAACAGCGCTTGCCGCAAACTAATCCTTATACCCAATACCAAGATTGTTCTTGGGAGGCTCATCAACCACCCCTTTATTATCTCCTCCTCAGTCCTTTTTATTTTGTT
>JALUVT010000009.1 GCA_027020325.1 bacterium | reverse complement strand
AGTGTTGGACGAGAATATCCTATTTCCGTCCTTATCCGTAAATGGGCCGCGCGTGATTCATCTTTAGCGCAGGATTTATTTGGCTCAAGTTCAGATTTACCTTCTTTTTGTCAGTATAACCCGGGAACTTTTTTTATTGAGGAAGTAGAGAAAGAATTAATTTTTACTGCTTTGCCGGCTATCCCCGTAGTGCGTTATCGGATTCACGATCGCGGAGGAATATTAAGCTTTTCTAAAGTAATTGAAATTTTGGCCGATCACGGCTACGATCCTTTTGCGGTGTTAGCTGATTATGGTTATCAGAAAAAGGATATTTGGCATTTACCATTTTTCTATGTCTGGGGGCGGGCTGATGGCTCAGTGCTTTTGTATGGAGTTGTAATTTATGTTGAAAATATTAAAGCCGCTTTAGCGCAGAAAGAATTGGCCTCTAAGGCTACGGGTAATTTTGTGCTGAAAACAGTTTTTGACAAAGAACAAAATCCAGTTTTACAGGTCATGATTGAATTATCTTCAGGAGTTAAAATAAGTGAGAATTTGCGAAAAGAATTTACAACGGTAATGACAAGAGTTTTACAAGAACAAAGTTCTGAGTATCGCCGTTTATTTCAAGAAATGGGAAAGAGGGTGATGCCGCAGATTAGATTGTATTCCTATCAAGATCCTGATATTTTTAAGGCTCAAGATATCAAACATCGTTATACTGAATTGTAATGAACCTTAACCATTGGGCGCTGTTAAGCGTCTTTAGCGTTAATACTTCTCTTGCTTCTTTGGCCTATTTTAAGAACCGTCATAATATTGTCAATAAAACATTTGCTTTTTTTACTGCTAGTCTAGGGCTTTGGAGTGCAAGTCTTGTTTTCCTTCAATTGACCCAGTCTTTATTTTGGAGTGATGCGGTGATGTTTTTTGGAATTTTGATGGGGTTGGGATTCCTTTTATTTGTTGAAGTATTTCCCAATGGAACACATTTCCCTAAAATTTTAACTGCGTTTTTAGTTTTGGCGGCCTTATTAATGATCTTTTTACTCCCCTTTGGTTTATTGATTAAAGGTGTTGTCATTAAGAATGGGAGGCTGCAACCGATTTTAGGGCCTCTTTATCCTTTATTCACGATTTATGTCTTTGGGACCGCTTCCTTAGGGTTTATTAAACTATTTATTAAATATCGCAAATTATGGGGCCTAGCTAAATATCAGTTGAAATATTTATTATGGGGGCTGGCTATTTTTTCTGCAGGTGCTCTTTTAACAAATGTCTTTTTACCTAATTTTGGTATTTACAATCTCGCTTTTTTGGGTCCTGTTTTTTCAATCGTTTTTGCGCTAACTGTTTTTTATGCTATTGTTCGCCATCGCTTGATGGAAATTCAATTAGTTTTGGGCCGAGGGGTGATTAGTTTACTCACTTTAACAGTAACCGCGCTTTTTCCCGTTGTTTTGGTTCTAAGCTTGAATGAAAAGTTTTTAGTCCCTTGGGGTGTGCCGCGCTATGTAGCCGCTTTAGTGGCGGCGATTTTCTTTGTTTCGACTCATGATCGAGTGGAAAAATTTTTTGAAGCGCGTTTAACAAAATATTTAGCCAAAAAATTCCTTACTTTTAATGAATTGTTGCAGGAAGTGCAAACTGTTTTTCGTGAGGAAATTCGTTTAGAAAAATTGGTAGCTCGCCTTGCGCAACTTTTGGCCGAAGTTTTTTCGCCTCAGTGGCAATGTTTTTTCATTTTTACTACAGATAAAGAGAAGAAGATTCGTCTTTTTCGCGTTTATAATTTTGGGCAGAATTTTGCCTTACCCAATTTTCCTGCATCTTTCTTTGATGAATTAAAGCAGCTTCGGCGGACAAAACTGTTTACTATTAATGAGGCGTTGCAAGAAAAAGGAGAAAAATCAGTTATTGCTCAGGTATTAAAAAACATTGGGGCTGAAATATGTGCACCATTAGTTTCGCGAGATCGCCTGGTTGGGTTACTATTCATGGGATCACGGCAGAATAGAAAAGCTTATTCTAAGCAGGATCTTGATACTTTACAGGTGGTTATTAATCAGGCGGCGATTTCAATTGATAATGCACGACTTTACCAAGAATCACAAGATTTTAATTTAACTCTGCAGAAAGAGATTGAAAAAGCAACAGCGGATTTACGAAAGGCTAATGAAGATTTGAAGCGTTTGGATCGGATGAAGGATGAGCTGGTATCAATAGCATCGCATGAGTTAAGGACACCGATGACAGCGATAAAGTCATATTTATACATGGTGTTGTATAAGGAGCAGGAGGGGTTGAATGAGAAGATATTAGATTATTTACAGAAGGCGTATGATTCTTCGGAGCGGATGTTGCGGTTGATCAATGACATGTTGTCGGTATCGAGGTTGGATAGTGGGCGGATGAAGGTAGATTTGAAGGTGGTAGAGATAGTAGAGGTAATCAAGGGGGTGTTATCAGATTTAAAGATCAAGGCGGAGGAGAAGGAGGTAGAGTTAAAGTATGAAGGGGGGGTGGAGGTGAAGGTATGGGCGGATCGGGATCGGATCACGGAGGTATTGATGAATTTGGTAGGGAATGCGATAAAGTTTAGTTTTCCTGGTGGGGAGGTGAAGGTGAGGGTAGAGGAGGGGGAGGAGGTAAGGGTAGAGATAATAGATGATGGGCCGGGGATACCGGCGGAGGACATACCGCGGTTATTTAGGAAGTTTAGTCGGTTACAGCATTCATTTGCGACGATGGCGGAGCGGCAGGGGGGGACGGGATTAGGGTTGTACATCAGCAAGGGGATAGTGGAGTTGCATGGGGGTCGGATATGGGCGGAGAGTCCGGTGTATGGGGAAGGGGGAGAGGGGAGGGGGACAAAGTTTGTCTTTACCCTTCGCCCCGCCCGGAAAAAATAAGTTTTTATAATCCTTCTTCGTAATTTATCTTCACTTGTGCTACAATAGCGATAGCATTACTTATGCTAATAACTAAAAGTATAATTTGGAATCTTTATGCTTTGGCTTATAACTCTATTACTGAATCTACTTCTTATTGTCGTTTAATTAATTCAATTGTTGATTATCTTGATTTGAAACCGGGGAATAAAATTTTGGATTTGGGTTGCGGCAATGGAAATTTAGAGGTTGAGATTGTAAAAAGGAATCTTGAAGATATTAAAATTACTGCGGTTGATATTTCTCCCCAAATGCTTAAAAGAGCAAAAGCGAAATTGAAAGGAAATAAAAAAATTGAATGGGTTCAAATGGATATTAGACAAGGTTTGAATTTTCCTGCTACTTCTTTTGATCGTATTGTTTTACTGCATAGTCTTTATACTCTCCCCGCGCCGGAGGAAGTTTTAAAAAATTCCGCCCGTCTTTTAAGAAAAGGAGGTTTGTTGGTTTTAGCTGAGCCGCGGGCTCAAGCCAAGCTTTTTCCTGTAATCAAAGAAAATTTTCAAGAAGAAGGTTTGGTAACTGCTTTTTTTAAAATTTTCTTGAATTTGCCCTCTTTTTTTTGGATAATGTTGATTAATCAAATTTTTTTGAAAAAAGAAATAAAAAAAAGCCGGGCTAAATTGAGTGAAGAGCAAATATTACCAGAGTTGGAAAAGAATCGCTTAACAATAAAGAAAAAAACAACGGCTTATGCGGGGCAAGATTTAGTTATTGTGGCGCAAAAAATATAGAAATGTTAAAAAAATTATTTAATCTTTATCCTCCTTTATTTTCTTTTTTTCTTTCGCGAGTCCCTCCGAGGATGATAGAGAAAAAAGGAGAAAAATTTGCCCTTGCTGTTTTTCACCAGGCCGCTACACGAGTTCCTGCTTACCAACAGTTTTTAAAAGAACACAAAATAGAGAGGAATTCTATCAAAACGATTAAAGACTTTAAAACCCTCCCTTTTACCGAAAAAAATAATTATCTGAAAAAGTTTAGTTTGGTTGAGCTTTGTTTGGATGGAAAAATAGATGATAAATACCTAATAGACCGTAGTAGTGGTTATAGTGGGCAACCTTTTTATTGGCCGCGGCGAGTAGAGGAGGATCAAGATTACCCTTTTTATATGGAAAATGCCTATCGTCAGTTTTACGAGATCGATAAAAAATCAACTTTAATGATTATTACCTTGGGATTGGGGACTTGGGTCGGAGGGGAAAAAATTTCTTGGGCGACGCGCCAAATAGCAATTAAAGGCCGCAATCGTTTGACGGTCATTACTCCCGGATTGGAATTAGAAGAAACAATTGAGATTATTAAAAATATTGCGCGTTATTATGAACAAGTAGTAATTGTAGGTTATCCTCCTTTTGTCAAACGAATTATTGACGAAGGAGAAAAACAGGGGATTGAATGGCCCAAGATGCAAGTAAAGCTGGGATTGGGAGGTGAGGGCTATAGTGAACAATGGCGAGAATATATGGCGCAAAAAATTGGTTTGGCGGAAAATGATTTATTAGGAATTGCGGGAGGTTATGGAGCGGCAGATTTGGGAATGAGTGTTGG
>JALUVT010000008.1 GCA_027020325.1 bacterium | reverse complement strand
CCCCAATCCTTCCTGTGAGCAAGAAAAACAAATTTTAGAAAAAAGAATTGAAAATTTTCGTGAACAAAAACTTTTTATTGAGGAACTGCAATGGGAAAATGAAATTCTGCGCGAGCAGTTGCAGTTGAATAAAAGGGAAGGAGTAAATGGAACCTGGGTTCCGGTTTTAGGTTATTCGTTAAATAATGAGGAAGAATTATTGATTATTCAAGGAGAGTTTAGGCCGGGACAAATTAGTGTTTTGGGGCGCAGTTTGGTAGGACAAGTAATTGCCAAAAGTGAAGGAAGATCTTTAATTAGAACTATATATAGTCCGTACTTAAAAGTTGCGGCTAAAATTAAAAATAAAAACGGTGATAGTGAAGCTTTGGTCAAGGGAAGTTTTAATCAAATAATTTATGGAGAAAAAATTTTAGCTACAGCCAGTATTAACCCTGGTGATTTAGTAGTTACAGCAGGAAGTGAAGGCCTGTTCCCTCCGTCGTTAGTTTTAGGAGAAGTAATCCGTACTCAACCCCAAGGAGATCTATACCAACAAGTTGTTATCCGTCCTCTATGGAAGAGAGAAGATTTACGAAGTGTTTTTCTCTGGCCATGATTGTTTTGTTTTTATTAACAATTTTGGTCGTTTTGTTTGATAGCTTAGGGCGAGGAATTTGGAATTTTACTGGTTTATGGCCTCATTTAAGTCTAATTTTGGTTCTTGTTCTGGCTTTGACACAAAAAAAGCCTCTTTTTGTTATTCCTTTTGAAGCCGGATTATTATGGGATATCTTCAATGGGAATTACTGGGGCGAACGGGCTCTTGTATTTTTGTTAGTTTACACTTTCATCTTTTTTTTAGCTCGTTATATTTTTAATTTCCGCCTTTGGGGGAGTTTGTTAGTTTTAATTCTTTTAACAATATTTCCCAAGGGTTTCTCTTTATCCACTGCAATCTGGGGTCAGGGAAAAATAAAAATTATAATTTTAAATATTGGAATAAACATAATTATCTTTTTTCTAATTTTATTCTTAACGCGAATTATTTTGAGAATAGAAGGAAATCGCTACAGTGTTTCAGTTTCTAATTCTAAAACAAGAAATTAAATTATGTCGCTAAACTTTGGCCCTCTTTTTAGTGAACGAATTCTTAGACAAAAAGATTTTTTCTACCGCGGAGCTCGTGATCGTTTTAGACAGGCGCAAAAGTGGCAAGAGGGAATTTTATCTTCAATTTCCGCCAGAGAATTTTTGGGGCCAAGGAATTGGCGCTGGCGTTTAGTTTTTTGGCAATCTTTAATTGTAGTTATTTTTTTGCTTTATTTAGTTCGTTTATTTCAGTTACAAATTTGGGGGGGAAAGCAAAATCTTATCTTGGCCGAAGAAAATCGTCTTTTTATTCAATATACTTCGCGACCGCGGGGGAAAATTTGGAGTGCCGAAGGAATAGAATTAGCCCGCAACCGCCCCGGGTACCAATTAAATTTGGTTCCTGCAGCCTTACCCGCGACAAAAAAGGATGAATTTATTAAATTTTTGAGTGAAACATTAATTTTAAGTAATAAAGATTGGGAGGAAATTTGGAGAGCTGCTGAAACTAATCCCTTTGCCAGCATCTTAATCAAAGATAATTTAACGCATCAGCAACAGATTGCGATTAGGGCGCGTTTATCTGACTTTCCCGGACTTTACCTCCAAGAAAGTTTGATTCGTGATTACCCGGCGGGAGAAGCATTTTCCTTTATTTTAGGTTATTTGGGTTACCTTAATCTTCAGGAATTAAAAAATCCATTGTATCAACAGTATCGGCCGCGTGATCTAGTTGGGCGAGAGGGAGTAGAGTTGATTTACGAAGAATATTTGCGCGGTTCTCCGGGGAAACAATTGATTGAAGTTAATGCTTGGGGAAAAAGAGGGCGGGTTATCAAAGAAATAGCCCCTCAAAGAGGCAAAGACCTTGTTATTAGTATTCGCTATGATTTACAGAATTATGCTTTCAATATTTTGCAAGAAGCAAGGCAAGAATATGGTGCTGAAGGAGCTGTTTTTATTTTGGAAGAAGTTAAAAGTGGCCGTTTGCTTAGCTTCCTTTCTTTACCGACCTATGATAACAATCTCTTTACACAGGAAAGACGAGAGTTGCGCTATCAGTCTTTAATTCAAGATCCTGAGAAGCCCTTTTTCAATCGCGCCTTGGCCGGGTTATATCCTCCGGGATCAGTAGTTAAACCAATTATTGCTTGGGCGGCTTTGGAGGAGGGGATTATTAATCCCCAGACCTATCTTTCAGACTTGCCGCAAATTATTCGTATTGGGCAATGGAGTTTTCCTGATTGGACAGTTAGTTGGGGGAGAAAAGCGCATGGTTTGATTAATGTGCAAGAAGCAATAGCTTATTCTTGCGATACTTTTTTTTATAAGATTGGGGGAGGGTATCAGGGAAATTGCGATGGTTTTAGTCGTGGTTGTCGGAGTTCAGGGTTAGGGATTGATAAAATTAGTACTGTTTATCGTTCAATCGGGTGGGGGAGAGAAACGGGGATAGATTTACCGGGTGAGGCAGCAGGAGTGGTTCCGGACCGGGGATGGAAGAAAGCAGAAAAGGGAGAAGACTGGTTTTTAGGTGATACCTACCATCTTAGTATTGGCCAGGGTGATTTATTAGTTACTCCGCTACAGGTCGTTAATTATATGGCTTTGTTGGCTCAAGGGAAAACACTTTGGCGGCCGCGTTTGGGAAAATTGATTCGTCCTTTTGAGGGAAAAGAAGAAAAAATCTTTCCTCAAGGAGAGAATTGGCTTTCAGGGGACGGTGCTTTTTCTCTGGAAGTTGTACAAAAAGGAATGCGTTTGGCGGTTACCCAAGGGATTATCTATCCTCTTCGGGAGGCAAAAGTCTCGGTCGCGGCTAAGACGGGGACAGCAGAATTTGGGCAATTAAATCAACGCGGAGAATACCAGACTCACGCTTGGGTCGGTGGTTATTTTCCGGCGGAGCAACCGCGTTATGCCTTTGTTGTTTTATTAGAAGCCGGTGGAAAGTCTAATAATGCCGCCCGAGTAGCGCGAAAGATTATTGACTGGATCGCGGAACAGAAATTTTATCAGGAAATGCAGGACAATTAATTTAATGCTCGAAAACTATCTTTTATTGCGTTATTTAGAGGGAATTGGGTTACGAACGATTAAGAAATATTTAGAAGAGGGGTGGTCAGCGGCGAAAATAATTAAAGAACATCGGAGGCGAATTAAAAACTATCATCAGGCCTGGCGTGAAGTAAAAAGAGAACTGGCCCGCAGTGATGAACTTGGCGTGCGCTTAGTCCCTTATTCTGATTCTGAATACCCGGCATCGTTACGCGAAATTGCTGATCCTCCATTTATTTTATATGTAAAAGGGCGTCGTTTACCAAATTTTGCAGAAACATTGGCAATAGTAGGTACAAGAAAGATCAGCCCTTATGGACGCGAGGTTTTGCGCTATTTTGTTCCTCCTCTTTGTCAGGCGCAATTGACGATTGTTTCTGGCTTGGCGCGAGGAGTTGATCAATTAGCGCATCAATTAGTTTTAGAGAATCAAGGTGCTACTGTGGCAATTTTAGGAACAGGTTTAGATATAGTTTATCCTCCGGAAAGTAAAACTTTATTCGAAAAAATTGGAAAGGAGGGAACCTTAGTTAGTGAATTTCCTTTTGGTTTTGAACCAACGCAATATTCTTTTCCTGCGCGCAACCGTCTTATTGCTGGTTTTAGTAAGGCTGTCCTAATTGTAGAGGCTCCCGTTAAATCAGGGGCTTTAATCACCGCTGGTTTGGCTTTAGAACAGAATCGTGAAGTTTTTGTTGTTCCCGGTTCTATTTTTGCTGCCAATTCATCGGGGAATCATGAACTAATTCGCGATGGTGCTTCTTTGGTAACAGAACCTGAAGAATTATTAAAATTTTTCAATCGCCATCTTCACAAGACAGATTCAATAATCGTTAATAAAAATGAACTCAAGAGCTGGAGGCCCGAAGAGCGCGAAATTTATCAATTGCTACAACGAGCTTCTTATCGTGTAGATGAGATTATTCGTTTAACACATTTGCCGCCGGCAGTAGTTAATTCTACCCTTACCCTTTTAGAAATTAAGGGAAAAGTTCGCGAGTTAGGTCCGGGAGAATACAGTATTGTTTAATCTTTAATTGATGGGCAAAACTACGGTTACAGTTGTTCCTTCTCCGGGAGCTGATTTTATTTCAATTTTCCCGCCATGGAGTTGAATAATTTGATTGCTGGTATAAAGTCCCAGTCCCACTCCTTCAAGAGACATTTCAAATCCACTTTGTCCGGGCGAGAAGGGTTCAAAAATATGACCTAAGACCTCACTCTTAATTCCCTTTCCTGTATCACTTATCCTAATCACAAGCCTTTGATTTACAAGTGAGGCTTGAAAAGAAATATGACCTTCACTGGTATAATGAACGGCATTTTCGAGAATATTACCGAGAGCAATTTTTAATTTGTTGGGATCCACTTTTCCAATTAAGTAATTGGGAATATCTATTTTAGTTTGCCACTGCAGACC
>JALUVT010000007.1 GCA_027020325.1 bacterium | reverse complement strand
CTCTTCCTACCGAGGGACAACAAGCCCAACATCCCCCTTCTCTTCAATCTTCACAACCTCCACAACCTCTCCAACCCCCTGCCCCTGCTCCGGGACCAAATCAATCTCTTTCCGCTGCACCCCCAACAACATCCGCTCCAATTCCACCTTCTTCTCACCCTCCCCTGCCGCCATCGCCGACTGTTCCACAATCAAATCAATCCACTCCTTCGGCACCACCAGCAGTGCCTGCGCCACCCCCCCCCACAGCCCCTCCTTCTCCTACGCCGCCTGCGCCTCCTTCAAGCGCGAAAACAACGCCACACTCTCCTCCTGCGCCGCCAGCCGTGCCTTCACCCACTGCTTCCTCCACACCAACTCCTCCTCCACCATCTATGGCCCGGGAAGCCAAGCCCACTCCTCCCCTTCCTCCTTCCCCGGCACTAAAAACCGAAGAAAAATCAGGCCCGACTGCAGAAGGGAAAACCGCGCCTTCTTCCACCAGTCCGGCTCAACCTAAAAAGGGTCTCTTAGGTTCTTTCAAAAAAGCCTGGCAAAAAGAAAAATCACCGGCCTTAAGCGAAGCGGAAAAGTTTTCCCGCGGTTTAGTTAACATTCGCGATCTCCTTGCGCCTTCAGCAATTGAAATCGACTTCAACCACATCCGCATTGGAGAAACTTATTACCGTACCTACTTTGTTACCGGCTACCCTCGTGAAGTTGGAGCCAACTGGCTGGCGCCGCTGATTAACTTTTCTGCAGCCTTAGACATCGCCATGTTTTATTATCCCGTTGATGCCAAACACATTCTAAGCAGCCTCCGCCGCAAAATAACCGAGCTGGAAACGGAAATTAATATTGAAACCAAAGAGGGGCGTTTAATTGATCCCAATGTCCAAATTGCTTTACAAGACGCCAAAGAATTACAAGAAGAAATTGTCGCCGAACGAGAGCGTTTTTTTCAATTTGGGCTTTATATCACCGTCCCGGCCAAAGATACTAAAGAACTTAATATTATCTGTCACCAATTAGAGTCAATTCTTAATTCAATCATGATCGTGCCGCGCAAAGCAACTCTCCAGATGGAGGATGGTTTTAAGACAACTCTACCCTTCTTTTATGATCCCCTGCAAATAACGCGCAACATGGACACAACTTCCATTGCCACAACCCTGCCCTTTACTTCTTCTTCACTTTCCTCAGATCGCGGGATTATGTACGGCATTAACGAACACAACGGATCCTTAATTATTTTTGATCGTTTCCAGATGGAAAATGCTAATTCAGTTGTTTTTGGCATTTCCGGATCCGGCAAAAGCTATCTCGTCAAATTAGAAGCCCTGCGTTCGTTGATGCTGGGAACCGACATCATCATTATTGACCCTGAAAATGAATATAAGCCTCTTTGCGAAGCTATTGGCGGAGCCTATATTAATCTTGATTTTAATTCCGAAGCCCATATCAATCCTTTTGATTTGGCCCAAGGTTATAGTGCTGAACAAAGCGAGCTCGGACTTAAAATTTTAACCCTACACAGTCTTTTCAAGGTCATGCTTGGGGAAATGAACTCGCAACAAGAAGCAATTTTAGACCGGGCCCTGCTGATGAGTTACCGTCTCAAAGGGATTACCCAAAATCCCGAGACCCACAGCTTGGAGCCGCCTCTGCTGGAAGATCTTTATAAAGTTTTAATCGGGATGGAAGATGAAGCAGCCAAAGATATTGCCAGTCGACTGGAGAAATATGTTATTGGTTCGGCCAAAGGACTTTTTAACCAGCATACGAATATTGATCTTGACAATACTTTTATCTGTTTCGGAGTACGCGACCTGCCGCAGGATGTCCGTCCAGTGGGGATGTTTTTAATTTTGGATTATATCTGGACCCGGGTAAAACGAGACCGCAAAAAACGCCTTCTTTTGGTCGATGAGGCCTGGTTGATGATGCAATATGAAGACAGTGCCCGCTTCCTCTACTCAGTAGCCAAACGGGGGCGGAAATATTATCTTGGCTTAACTACAATTACGCAAAATATTGATGAATTTTTACAGCGCGAGGAAGGGCGGGCAATTATCAATAATGCCGCCATTCGCATTTTAATGAAACAATCTCCGAGTGCAATTGATCAACTGGCGGATGTTTTTTATCTCTCCGAAGGAGAAAAAAATTTGCTTTTGTCCTGTAATGTTGGAGAAGGAATTTTCTTTGCCGGGAAAGCCCATGTTGCAATGCAGGTTGTTTCTTCAATTGAAGAACACGAATTAGTAACAACCAATCCCGCTGAATTACAACTCATTCAAGAAGAAAAACGACGCCGCGAAGGAGAAAAACAAGCTCCGTAAGATGGTCTTAAAAGCCTTACCGCAACTAATTAACCAACTCAACCCTTTGACCCAAGAGAAATTTCGTCGTATCTATCGCCTGCGCGAAGAAGAAGGGCGTCTTTTAATTCCCCCGACAATGCAGGAATGGGTTAAGGAGCACCTCGGACCGTTGGAAGAAGTGGAACAGCAAAAAATTATTCATATTGAAAACCGTATCACAGGAAGGGCAATTATTTTCAATCCTTTACGCGCCCGTCGTCCCGACCAAATGCAAAATAATGATGCGGTTTTAGACGAACTAATTCAGCGGACTGAAGGCGGACCTTTTTGCCACGCCGAAGAACAAACTCCGCAAGATGTCTTTGGCCGGGTCCGCGGCAGTTACTGTTTAACCGCAGCCAATGTTAGTAAAATTGATAAATGGCACAGCATTTTGATTTTCAAGCATCATCACCCCCTGCGTTGGAGCGCGGAAGAAATTACCGACTGTCTCGCCACGGCCAACCGCTGGTTTCAGCTCGTTCATGAAGAAGATTCAAAAGCGGTTTACCCTTTTTTGCTCTGGAATTGTCTTTGGCGCGCTGGAGCTTCAATTATTCACGGCCACATGCAGCTTCTTATTTCGCAACAACCTTATAGCCAAAAAAAAATCCTCCAGCAACAAATTAGTCATTACCAGCGCCGTTATCAAAGCTCCTATCTCGAGGATATCTACGAAATCCACCAAGCCCTTGATTTAACCCTGCCGACAAATGACAATAGCATAAAAGCTTTTGTGAACATTTTACCTCTCAAGGAAAAAGAAATTACTATTTTCAGCCCTACATTTAATCCCACTCTCTGGAACTACTTTGGGCAATTAATGACTTCCTACCGCGACAAACTCGGCGTACAAAGCTTTAATGTTGGAATAACCCTTCCGCCTTTAAACAACCAAGGAAAGTGGCAATTACCGGTCCTCATTGAAATTACCGACCGCGGTCGTCTCGAATCAAATCATTCTGATGTCGGGGGGATGGAGAAATTCGCTCAAGAAGTAATTGCCGCTGATCCGTTTATGGTCCGCGAAGCTCTGATCAATTAAGGAGCACAAACCCGCTCATTATTTTTCCAACAACACACTACCGTTGAATGAATTAATTATTCCTCCCCTCCTTCTGTCTCATTGGAAGAAGGAATGTTAGGTGAGGGTTCATTATCCGTCTCCGGCCCTACGGGGGGAGGAGTCAAGCGGGCAGGAGCGGGAGGAGGAGAAGCTTCCGCTTCAGTGGGGCTAGGTGAAGAGCTGCTAGCTGAAGATCCAAAGGGAACTCTGGCCGCACGGCGGGCAACTTCGCGCCTTCTCGTCGACATTCCCCTAGAACGCGGCGAAGGAGTTAAAATATCCGGACGCGGTTGGGGCGACGGTTGTTCACTAATTCGCGCGGGAGCAATCCGCTCTTCTGTTCGAGGCTGCACCGGACCGAGACCCCTTCCCTGCGCTGTATGCGCCAATTGAGCCTCTCTTTGTTTTCTTGCCATCTCTAAACTATAAGCTGGCCCTAATTTCTCTCTCCTTGCTCCGGTAGCAGTTACTACATCTAAGGCCAAAGTTAATTCCTCGGGATTTTCCTTTATATCATCTATAACTTTTTGTGGAGTTCCCCAAGAGGTTCTTAAGAGCGTACTAAACTTTCTCATTTTTTCTTCATCCCCCTGTTGGACCGCCTCAGCAAACCGTCCCATACTAGCCAAGGCTCGCGCCCGATCTCGTGTGTCTTTAGCATCAGGAGCAATTTCTGAAAGCGGCGCCATCCAAGCCCGTTTGCCAATAGTTTCTTGCTGCAGCTTCTTTACCTCTTCTTGCTCTGCTGGATTTAAAGTCCCCGCAAAAATACGCGGCGACAATGCATTAATACGAGCCTGGCGTTGCTGGGCTTCTTGGAGTTGCCCCTCAATAGCGCTTGTATCTTCTCCTGCCTCCTGAGCTCTCATCAGCTCAGCCTCTAAACGCTCAACCTGCAACCGACTTGAGTGTTCTAAAACATGCGCCAAATTGTCGGGTTGATCCAAAGCCCAAGTTTGCTCTACAATTTGATCGCGTGTCTTCCCCGCTGTACTAACAGCCTTTATCTGTTTAGCGATAGCCTTCACTTTTGGAGTCTCCAAACCTAATTTGCGTTCCTCTTCCTTCCGTTGTTCTTCTCTTTGATCTTGAGCATCTTTGCGGGCTTTAGCTGAAGTATACCGGCTTGCAGCCCAAGTAGAAGCAGCTCCACCTACACCGGGAAGGCCGGCCAAAGTCTGCATAAAACGACCGCCGCCCATT
>JALUVT010000006.1 GCA_027020325.1 bacterium | reverse complement strand
CCAAGGACAGGAAGAAAAAATCCCTTATTTACTGATTGTCGGAGCTCAAGAAGCAAAAGAAGAAACTGTCAATGTTCGTTGGCGCGATAATGCCCGACAAAAACTTTTCTCTCTCGCTGAATTTCGCGATTATGTCCGCAACAAAATTGAAAGCAAAAGCCTCGAACTCTAAACAAATTTAATTTCTCCTCCGGAATAATAATCAGCGAGCAAATTCAGTGGCGATGGAAAAAAATCATTATCTAATTTTCCGGATCAACAGTTTAAAACTAAAAGCAAAGGCCGGAGAAGGGGATAGGGGTTGCTTTTAGCCCTTTAATTTGCTATCATGCAAAACATCGGTAAGAGTAAAAAGTATTATTTTCCAGCCAATTATAATATTCGGGTCAACGAACTTTTTGTTGTTGATGCGACAGGCCGGGGACGCGGAGTAATGTCACGAGAGGCGGCTTTAAAACTCGCCCAAGAAGCAGGGTTGGATTTGGTTTTAGTTAATCAGCAAGCCCAACCGCCGGTGGCCCGGATTATTGATCTGCAAAAGTTCATTTACGAAAAGCAGCAGCGGTGGCAAGAAGCGCGAAAAAAAAGCCGGCGCGGAAGTGAAGTCAAACGAATTCGCCTCCGGCCCAATATTGCACCTCACGATCTGGAAATCAAAATCCGGCGTATCCGTGATTTTTTGACCAAAGGGTATAAAATTAAAATTACGGTCCAGTTTTTTGGCCGCCAGATTACTCATAAAGAAATTGGTGAGGAAAAACTAAATCAAGTTCTAGCGGCACTAAAAGAAGAATGTGAAATTGAAAAAGAGCCTTGGTTTGAAGGCAAAAAATTAATGGTCATTATTCGACCCAAAAACTAATGAAACTAAAAACACACCAAGGAACAAAAAAAAGAATCAAGGTTACCCGCGGGGGGAAGGGCGGAAAATTTCTCCGCCGCCATGTTCGTACTTCTCATCTTAAAACCAAACAATCACCCAAACAAAAACGCCATAAAGCCAAACTCGTTCCCGTTAGCTCCGCGGACCAGCCGCGGTTAGCCCGTTTATTACCGTATAATAATTAAGTAATTAAACTAAAATGCCACGAACCAAAACCGGAGTTAAACGCCGTCGCCGTCATAAAAAAATTCGCCAACTGGCTAAAGGATTCAAGGGATTCCGCGGACATACTTTTCGCGGTGCCAAAGAAGGACTTCTTCATGCTTTAACTTATCAGTACCGCGATCGGCGGCGGATTAAACGAGAAATGCGGCGACTTTGGATTATGCGCCTCAACGCCGCCCTCCGAGAACACGGCTGGAGCTACAGTCGTTTTATCCCTCGTCTGCAGGCCAAAAAAATTGCTCTCAACCGCAAAATCTTGAGTCTCATCGCTTTACATGACCGCGACACATTTGCTAAGATTGTAAAAAAAGTACTTCAAGAATGAATGTCTGGCAACAAACTTTAATTCTTTTTCTCGCACTTCAAATCCTTTTTGCCTATTATGAATATCGTCTCCGCGCGGACCCGATTTATGTTTTTACCCGCCTTTTACAACCTAAATACCTTCTTCCCTCGGTCTTAATCAGTTTAGCTTACCTCATCTTAACCCCACTCATCGGGGGATTTTTCCGTTGGTTTTTTAAACTCTAATCATGGCCGAAGCAATCGCCGCCTTGCAAGAAGAAGCCCTCAAGGCTTTGGCCCGGGCCCAAGACCTAAACCAGCTTCAACTTTGGCATCAAGTCTATTTGGGAAAAAAGGGAGCACTAAAAAAAATCAGCCGCCGCCTCCGCAATCTCGATCCCGAACAACGCCGTGAACAGGGGATAAAACTCAACAACTTAAAACAGAAACTGGAACAGGCCTACGAAAAAAAAGAGGCCGAATTAAAAAAAAGGGAAAAGCGCCGCGCAAGCGGGGAGTGGTTTGATCTTACTGCGCCCGGCTATTGGCCGCGACAGGGCCACTTGCATCCTCTGACGCAAATGCGGCAATACGCGGAAGACATTTTTCTCCGAATGGGTTTTGAAATTCACGAAGCGCGTGAAGTTGACGATGATTTTCACAATTTTGGCGCTCTCAACATCCCCCCTCAACACCCCGCGCGTGATTTGTGGGATACTTTTTGGACCGAGCAAGGTTTGGTTTTGGTTACCCATACTTCCAGTATGCAACACCGTCTCTTAAAACAAGCCCAACCTCCGCTGCGGGCGGTTATTGTCGGGCGCTGTTTCCGCCACGAAGCCACTGACGCACGCCACGAACATACCCTCTATCAAATGGAAGGGCTTTATTTAGATAAAAAAGTCACTTTAACCGACCTCATCGGGACTTTTAAAACTTTTCTGCAAGAATTTTTTCAACGCCCGGTGCAATTAAAAATTCAACCGAGTTATTTTCCTTTTGTTGAACCGGGAATTGAATTTTTAGTTGACTGTGCGATCTGCGGCCAAAAGGATAAATCTTGCCGTACTTGTGGTGGCAAGGGCTGGATTGAATTGGCCGGAGCAGGGTTAATCCACCCCCAAGTCCTTACCCAAGCCGGAGTTGATCGGGAAAAATACCAAGGTTTTGCCTGGGGTTTTGGTTTGGACCGCTTGGTAATGATGAAATATGGAATTGAGGACATCCGCCATTTTCACCGCGGAGACTTAGCCTTTTTGCATCAATTTTAAATTTAGAAGCAACGCAAAATGAAAATTTCCTATCAGTTGATCCAAGAATTTTTACCTCAGTTAAAAGCTTCTCCCGAGGAAATTGCTGAAGAATTAAGCCAACGCTTGGCTGAAGTGGAAAATGTTCACAAAGTCGGAGGCGACTTTATTTTGGAAATTGAAAATAAAGCCCTAACTCACCGTCCCGATTGTTTTTCTCACTGGGGCATTGCCCGGGAACTAGCGGCCTATTTTAACCTTCCTTTTGTTGATCCTGTTGCCGCCGCTCTTTCTCCGCTTCCTCGGTCCCGCTTGTCCATTAAAATCAAAAGTCCTTTTTGCCTGCGCTATAGTGCTGCCTTGCTCAAAGTTAGGGTAAAGCCTTCCCCTTCCTGGCTGCAGGAAATTCTCAATCGCCTTGATTTGCGCACAATCAATAATGTTGTCGATATTACTAATTATGTAATGATTAAATACGGCCAACCTCTGCATGCTTTTGATGCGGCCACTGTTCAAGAAGAGGGAAAAATTAACCTCCAAATCCGAGCGGCGCAGAAAAAAGAAAGGCTGAAAACTCTTGATGGCCGCGAACGCGAACTCGACCCCTCAATTTTGGTCATCGCCAACGAAAATAAAGCGCTGGCTCTGGCCGGAATCATGGGCGGCGCCGAGAGTGAAGTCAAAGAAAATACTCAAGAAATTGTTTTGGAATCAGCTAATTTTGAAATGTATTCTCTCCGTCGGGCCTCGCGGCAGTTGGGATTGCGCACTCCTGCCTCGACTCGATTTGAAAAAGGACCCTCCCCACAATTAACCCGCCGCGGACTAAGCGAAGCCGTAGCCTTATTGCAGAAACTGGCCGCAGCAGAACTAGAAGAATGGCAGGATCTTTACCCCCAGCCGGCAAAAGCAACGATTATTGATTTTTATCCCGCGGAAAGCAAAAAAATTTTGGGGCTCTCCCTTGAAGAAGAAGAAATTGTCCAATATTTGCAAAATTTTGGCTTAGAAATTAAGCCAGATTCCCGCGAGCAGTGGAAGGTTAAAATTCCTTTTTTTCGCCGTGATCTGAGAATGAAAATTGATCTCTGGGAAGAAGTAGCCCGCGCTTATGGTTTGAATCGTTTACCTCCCACTTTACCCCAACGCTCCTTAAAACCAACTCATCTTTCTCCTCTGCTGCGGCTTAAGCGTGATCTGCGGCAAATTCTAAGCCGCACTGGTTTTGACGAAGTTTACAGTTATTCTTTTGTTGACCCCCAATTATTAAAAAAATTAGGTTTCGACCTCGGTTCAGCGCTAGCGATCAAAAATCCCGTCCGCCCGGAACTTTCTTTTCTTCGTCCCACTCTTTTACCGGGATTGCTGGAAAAAGCTGCTTTGAATTATCCCCGTTTTAATGAACTGGCCTTCTTTGAATTGGGACGCCGAATTTTAGTCGCAGAACCGCCGCAAGAACTGCCTTGGGAAAAAGAAACTTTAGCCCTCCTTTTCCTGCCCCAAGAGAGAAAGGATTCCTCCGCTTACTATGGTCTAAAAGGAATTGTTGAGCTGTTAAACGAAAAATTATTCAATAAAAAAATAGAATTCGATCCCCTTAAAGGTAATTATCCTTTTTTGCGGGCTGAAAAAGGTGTTGGGCTAACTGATGCCCAGGGCCGGAATTTGGGTTATCTCGGATTATTCAACTCCGAAATTGCCTTTTCAGCGGCTTTAGAAAAGGTTCCCTTTGCCGTAGCTGAATTATATCTGGAGCCATTACTGGATTTTTACCCCCCCCAGCCGCGTTACCAAACCGTGCCCCCCCATCCCGCGCTAAAAGAAGACTTAACTTTTATTCTTCCTCGCTCGGCCAATCTCAGTAAAGTTACAGCAGCTATCTTGAAAGCCGGCCAGCCGTGGCTGCGCCAAGCTAAAATTTTTGCTCTTTTTACTGATTCCGAACAATTAGGGGAGGAAGAAAAAGCAGTTTCC
>JALUVT010000005.1 GCA_027020325.1 bacterium | reverse complement strand
GCTGGGGATGGGTGGCGGCACTGTTTATGCCTTAGATCCTTGCGATAATGGCAGTGTTTGTTCACTTGATTATTGTAATGATCCTGACTGCTCAGCTCCTTATATTTGTACTTTTGAAGGAACTGATATACCCAGTTGTTGTGTCAATAGCTATGCTTGTATTGAGTCCAGCGGCAACTTAACGGGTTGTCGAACCGGTCAATGCACCCCGGAAATTTGCCAGGAAGTAAGTGAAGAAACCGGTCAGCCCTTAAGTTATGTAGCCGTGCTCAAAGGCTGTTATAATTTTGCGCAATTTGCGCAAATGCTTTTGCATTGGGCTATTTTACTGGCTTTTCTGGCCAGTGCGGTGCAGTTGAGCATCGGGATTTTTCGCTATATTATGTCCACCGGTAATCCTTCCCAGCTCGAAGAAGCGCGGGGAACGATTCTTTACGCTTTGGTCGGGTTGTTGATTATTGGTTTGGCCTGGGCGTTGATTAAGTTAATCAATAACTTTGTTCCCAGTTCGTGGCGGGTTTGGCTGGGTGTTGATTAGAATGAACAAAATTAGGTATGATAAAAATAAGTTGTTTTTAATGATTAGGCGTCGAAGCAGAGCGGAGAAAAAATTTTTTGTCCGTTGGCTCATTTTCTTATTTTTTTTCGTGGTTGTTTTTTGGATGGGGAGGGGAGGACTTTTTTTCTCGGTCCGAGCGAGTGAGGGCTGTTGTTATGATCCTTCGGGAGCGCAGAATGAAATCTGCGGTAACTATTTTACCGCTGAATCTTGCGCCACTGCCGTTGGCGCTAATTGCCAGTGGAATCCGCTTTGTGAACCCTCTTCGGCCCTGCAGGAATTGGTGGGATTAATCCTGAAATTTTTACAATGGGTGCCCTTTTTTGGGGCTTTGATTGGGGGAGTTGTTCTTTTAATTGCGGGTTTTATGTATCTTACTGCCGGTGATGATGTAAAAAAAGCGACTCAAGCCCGCAGTGCTATTTTTTATGCTTTGTTGGGGATAGCTCTTTCGGCCTCTCTCTATTTGATTGTCAAATTAATTGTTAACATTATTCCGGGATTGGATCAATATGTGCAAACTTAGGTTGATTTTTGCTGTTTCTGCTTGACAAAAGCGTTAAAGCTTTTTACTATGAAGAATAATTGAAAAGTTAATGCGGTTTGAAGATGCTCTTAGCAAATTTTTTAAAGGAGGTGAAAGAAATGTTATCTAAAAAGCACAAAAATCTGCTTGGTAGTTTATTGTTTTGGTTAGCAGGAGCAATGGCGCCGGCCGCGGTCTGGGCTGTTACGCCTGCTGATGATGGGCCAGTTAACCCAACGATTCAATTTTCACCCAATATTGGGTTTAGTTCCATTCAGGATGCTTTTAGTGCCGCGGTGCGTTGGGGAATTTTCTTTGCTATTTTAGTTGCGGGTCTTTACCTGGTTTATGCCGGGTTCCGTTATGTAACCGCGGGAGATGATGCGGGACAGGCGGAAAAAGCACGGACGATGATTGCCAATGCAGTAATCGGAGTAATTATTGTCGCCTCGGTTTGGTTGTTGCTCAAGATAATGACAATGGTGATCCCGGGATTGAGTACGATTTTGATTCTTTAATCTCTGGCGTGCGGGCCGTGGAGGAAAAGGGAAACTGCCTCTCTCGCGGCCCGTGCGGTTGAGATGAGGGGGAAATTATTAAAAACTAAGGATTAAAAAAGAATGTTAAAAAGATTTCTTTTCCCTTTCGTTAATCAGACTCAAAAGAGGGCCGTAGCTCTCTTTTTGCTCTTTTTGTTGCTTTTTCTATTGGGCTGGGGAGGGGGGCAAATAAAGAAAGGGTTAAATTTTAGGTTGGTGCGGGCGCAGAATACCGAGGTTTTCACGGGGCAAATTATTCCCGCTTACGAGGGAGCGGCCTATGACCCTAGTTTAGCTTTTCAGTATCTTTCTGGTTTGCCGATTTATGTTTTTGTCTTTGATAGTTGGGATTTTGATCCTGCTCGTCCTAGTGATACCTGGGTTGTTAACCAATTGGTGGTGCGGACCCAGATTAGAGCTGATGGGACTTTTCAGGCAATGGGGCTGCCGCATGGAGCTAATTATGGGGTTTATTTCCCTTTTGGAATGTTTTGTTTTAAAGACGATGTTAACTCCGCAAACAGTATTGATTGTTCTGATAATCTTTCTTCCGGTAATAAATTGCGGGCAATAATTCGTACGGATCTCGGTGATAATCTTGATGATAATCCGGGCTGGATTGATTATACTTTCCCCTTTCGCATGCCGATTGTTGATACGCGTTCTTCCGTGGATGAGGCGATTGATGACCAAATTCGTGATGTTTTTAGTTTTGCGGTGCAAATTCCGGATCCCGATAATGACAATGAAGTTTATACTTTTACCAATTGGACGGATGCGGTTGCTGATACTAATTTAATTACCCTTCATGATCAGAATAACCAAGATGTTTTTGTACAGTTGGATAAAGTTTTTTTGACCGCGGTTAATCGTTTGGATGTTGCCAGTCATATCAATGTTTTTCCGGTTATCCCCAATACTGTTTTAAAGGTGCGGGTCTTGGCTTGTGACAAGAATTATTCCTGTCCGGGGGGGAATATTGAATTAGTGGCGCAGCGCTTGGTGCGGCGGGCGCGGAAAAAAGAAATTCAACAATTGGCTTATGGTAATTATTCGAGGGTGGGAAGTGCAACTTGTTCGAGTGATAAAGATCTTGATGGAGATGGGGTTAATGAAAGTTGCGCTGGCCAAAGTAACCCAATCTTCATTCCCACCAGCGGACAGGTTAAAATTCGCGGGCGCACTACTCGGGTGGTTCAGCAAGAAGGCGACGGTAGTTTGGGTTATTTTCGCGCCTTTGCTCCACCAGGTTATTATGCTATTGCCGCTTGGCCCAGTGATGAAGGGATTTCCTATCAGCAGGCGCAGATTGGTCAACCCTTGGGGACAAACTATGTTGATTTTGAATTTCAATTTGTGGACAATGCCAGTGACTCCTATTGGCAGCGAGAAAATTGGGATAATAGAAGTAATGTTGAGCCGTTTGAATCCGCTCGGGAGATGCAATTAATTTCTTTGGCTGAATTTGGTTTCGGGCTTGGAGTGGAGGAGGCGCAGTTAGCTGTTGTCTCCGGGGCAGCTGGTGTGTTCCCGGGGCAAAAATTACAGGTGGCGCGGCCAGGCTTGGCTTTGAAAGTGGAGCCAATTGTTTTGGATTTACCAGGGACTGCAGGGTCAGGAGTTTATTATCTTTCTAGTTTTGGTTCGATAGGAGACGATTACTTATTAACCAATGATTTTGGTGTTTTTGCCTTTTTTGGAATTCAAAATTCGCGCGAGCACGGCTTTAAGGCCGGTATTTATGGTATTGATGATGGTAGCGGGGGGGTAACGACCACTTATAACAGTAATAATGAAATTGTGCAAAGTTTGGATACTGCTTTTATTACTCCGCAGCGGCCGATTGCGCGGACAAAAAATTTTGTTCTAGAATTTGCCCCAACTCAAGGTTTTGAGGCTTATACCAGCATTCAAGATGCAGGGGGGTTGCAGAATAACATTAATGGCGTTGTTGTTTCTACGCTTTGTAAAAGTTGCCGCGGTGGAACTGAGGGGCCGACGCGGCGGGGGGTTACCCATTTCCGCAAAACTTTGACCCGTGAGGAGCCGGGGTATTTTTTCTTTCCCTGTTCCTGGTTTCGCCAGCGCAATGAAACTGAGTATGAAGATTATTTAATTACCTTCACCACTTCTTCGGAAATGGGTCAGGTTTGTGAGGTTAGTGGGGATGCGATTGGGAATGCTTGTTCTTCTGGTGCGAGCGGAGTACAAGATTTGCCTTGTGGAAGCGCGGGCACGAGAGATATTCAGCTCACGGATCGCTCTTCTTTGAGCGGTGTTTTCCCCAACTTACACCCCCCGCGGGCTTGGGCGGCTAAAGATCCAGATATTATTTTTGATTCTAGCGCTGATCCAGATAATCCTTTAGCCTGTCAGGATGTTGATACCGATGAAGTTGAAATTCGAGGTACGATCTCCCCCTGCGGAATTAACGGGCGGGCGACAATTGTCCCCGCCGTAACTTTTGGGGGAGAAGCGTTTGGGGCGGTAACAGTAACCGAGAAAGATCGAGCTCAATACAGCGAGGATGTAGCTTGGTCCGCTTTTACAGCTGGTTTTTCAGGTAACTCTCTGAGTCCAAGTGATATAGATAGGACTGTGGCCGCGGCAAAGGTCAGTGAAAGAAGAGAGGCTTTGTTAGAGAAGTATTTAGGATCAATTGAATTTAATGCTGATGATAATTGTAGTTTTTCCTACAAAATTCCTTGTCGTGAATTAGTGACTCTAGGTGAGTCTTTTGCGATTTCTTTTGATGCTAATATAACAAGCCCGAACGGAGCAAGTTATAACGGTAAGGCGGAAATGGAAGTAGACCCAATTATTACCAGATCCAGCGGAATAATGCCGAGCCTGGTTGGCTTTGACCTCTCTCCTTCATCAGTTCAGATTTTGGTTACCCCTGAATGTCCGGTGGCTAAAAATATTCTTGAAGTCGAAAAGCTTCCGGCCGTTTGGGTCTGTGGGATTACTAAGGGTATTGCCGAGACGACCCCAAAGATGTTTTCGGTTCTAGAAAGCACCATCCTCTACACCGAGCCCCTCAGCAACAGTCCGGCAGTTATCACTCTTTGGAATGAATTCCGCAAGATTGCC
>JALUVT010000004.1 GCA_027020325.1 bacterium | reverse complement strand
AACATTGGCTTCCACTTTAAACTCCCGCAACAAACGATCGACTAAAATTTCCAAGTGCAGCTCTCCCATCCCCGAAATAATTGTCTCGCCAGTTTCCGCATTACCACGAATCGTAAAGGTAGGATCTTCCTCAGCTAAACGCTTTAACGAAGTAATCATTTTTTCCTGATCCGCCTTTGTCTTGGGTTCAATAGCCACTGAAATCACTGGTTCGGGGAATTTCATCTGCTCCAAAATAATTGGCTGCTGGGCTTCGCAAAGAGTATCACCGGTAAAAGTCTTTTTTAAACCCAACGCCGCCCCAATCTCTCCCGCTCTAATTTCATCTACTTCTTCCCGACGGTTAGCGTGCATCAAAAGAAGACGCCCAATTCGTTCCTTGTCGCGCTGATTACTATTGTAAACAGTGGTTCCGCGTTCAATTTTACCCGAATAAACGCGGAAATAAACCAAACGGCCTACATAAGGATCGGTTTGGACCTTAAAAGCCAACGCCGCCAAGGGCGCGTTGGGATCATGGGGACGGCTTTCCTCCTTCCCTGTCTGGGGGTTGATTCCCCGTACTTCGGGAAGATCCAAAGGGGAGGGTAAATAGTCAATAATCGCATCAATTAATGGTTGGACGCCGCGGTTACGCACCGAAGCTCCGGCCAAAACCGGGAAAAGTTCACCGCGAATTGTTGCGGCGCGCAAAGCACGGCGCAATTCCTCAATACTAATCTTTTCCGGGCCCTCTTCGAGATACTTTTCCATTAATTCTTCCGAAGTCGCGGTTATCTTTTCAATTAATTCCTGGCGCATCTTCTCCGCCTCCTCTTTTAATTCCGCCGGAATTTCAGCATATTCAACCTCTGCTCCCAATTCATCTTTCCAATACAAGGCCTGTTGCGTCAGCAGGTCAATCACTCCCGTAAACTGATTTTCCAAGCCCACCGGCAATTGCAAAATTGCCGTCTCCGCTCCCAAACGCTCTTTAATTGTCGCCACACTTTGTAAAAAATTGGCCCCGGTTTTATCGAGCTTATTCATAAAACAAATCCGTGGCACACCATAACGATCTGCCTGACGCCACACGGTTTCCGACTGCGGCTCCACTCCAACAACACCGTCAAAAACAACTACCGCGCCATCAAGCACCCGCAAGGACCGTTCAACCTCAGCGGTAAAATCAACATGCCCCGGCGTATCAATGATGTTAATCCGGTGCCGGGGACGGGGATTATTACTGTTTTTGGGCGGCCAAAAACAAGTTGTTGCCGCTGACTGAATCGTAATCCCCCGCTCTTTTTCCTGTTCCATCCAATCCATTTGCGTTGTTCCTTCATCGATATTGCCCAACTTATAAGTTTTCCCCGTATAATAAAGAACGCGCTCGGTCGTCGTTGTTTTACCGGCGTCAATGTGAGCAATAAAACCAATGTTACGCACCCGTTCCAAAGGAACAGTTTCTTTTTCTTGACTCATTGTTACCAGCGGAAATGGGCAAAAGCCCGGTTTGCTTCAGCTAACTTATGAATTTCCTCTTTTTTCTTTACTGCTTCCCCCTCGTTGCGGTAGGCGGCAATCAATTCCTGAGCCAAATTTTCTTCCATTGGGCCCACTTTTTTTCGCGCGAAATGAATAATCCAACGCATCGCCAAACTCTCACCGCGGCGCGAACGGACCGGGATAGGGACCTGATAAGTAGCCCCACCAACCCGCCGCGGCCGCACCTCCATCTGCGGCCGGACATTTTCAACTGCAGTAGCCAAAACCTGTAAAGGGTCTTCATCTTTTAACTCGGCTTTAACTTTTTCCAAAGCGCGATAAACAATTTTGCGGCTGAGAGATTTTTTCCCTTGGCGCATGACTTTATTAATAAAGCGAGCTAGTTGTAAAGAATGATAAACTGGATCCGGCTGGGGAGAAGGACGGCGATATTTTCGTTGGCGACGCGGCATAATTTATAAAATAATCTTTTTAAGTTAAGCTGACTCCGTGGTCGCGGCAGTTGTTTCTTCCCGCCGCGTTCCGTATTTACTGCGACTAGTTTTACGATTTTCTACTCCCGCAGCATCCAAAGTCCCACGAACAATGTGATAACGAACTCCGGGCAAATCTTTAACCCGGCCTCCGCGAACCAAGACTACCGAGTGCTCCTGTAAATTATGTCCTTCTCCCGGAATATAAGCGGTAATTTCTTTACGATTTGAAAGGCGCACCCGGGCGATCTTCCGCAAAGCTGAATTAGGCTTTTTCGGCGTCATGGTGCGGACAACCAAACAAACCCCCCGTTTTTGGGGATTAAAAGTAGGGACCACCCGCCCCTTAAGGGCATTATAAGTTCCCTGCAAGGCCGGAGATTTGGATTTTCTTTTTTTACTCCGCCGCCCTTTGCGGACGAGCTGATTAATCGTCGGCATAATTTCCTTACGAAGGGATTATACCATTGCCGCGGATAATGTCAACGCAACAAAAACAATCCCGAAGGAAAGAAAAATTTTTAGCGAAAATATTGAGTTTTGTTTTTTGTTTTATAATATAGTAATGACTATAGGGATATTTAACCAAACAAAAATTGAGACAATTTATTTCTTTATTGAGCCAGAACTCAAAGAAAACTTTTGGCAGGACCTTGTTGCTTTTTTAGGTACCAATCCTTCAATTGCCGCGGTAATAATTACCCCCGCTACTCCAGCCACATTAAATAACGAAGTCTATTATAAACTACAGGGACTCAGTCTCATCACCCCGCGGCTCAAAATACTAACAACAGTTGCTAATCTCCCGCAATTAATCAACCCTTTATTAAAAATTGCTTTCCCCAAGACCGAATTTCTTGTTTTCACCCTTTACCCTTTTCCGGGGGAAAAAATTAAAACTGCGTTAAAGAAATTGAGCGCCGCAACTTTGGGGCTAGCCCGTTGTTATGATGATCAAGGTCAAATCAGAAGCACTGTTTGGACCCGAGCCGCTTGGCAAAAATTTAGTTCCACCTCTTTAAGTCAACAAATTTTAAACCAAGCCCCTTTAATCTTTGCACAACAATTGGGGCCAGCTCTAATTTTTGATCTCACAGGAAAAGGAAAAAAACAACTAGGGCGTTTTTTCTTTGACTTTCGGGCGAAATTAAAAAAATTTAACATCCTAAGAAAGGAAATTTCACTCTTTCCAATAATAAAAATCAAAAATATCATTTCTCCCCGCTTCCTCCTCCTTTTCTTCTATTTTGCTCTTATCATTTTTGCCTTGCGCCAAATCCCTTTTCTTCAACAAGCCCTAAGGGAACAAAGCCGTATTTTCAATTTCGCGCCCGTCTTGACAACAATAAATAAAAAAATTTTCCCCCCGCCCTCCCCGACTCCGACTTTAATCCCTCCCTCGCCCTCTCCCACTCCCAGCCCAATCCCTAATGATCCCTGTAATCTACCGCTGGCGGAAATTAATCCTCAAGAACTGCCGCAAAAAATTAAAATCCCCTCCCTCGAACTCGAACTGCCCGTTATCGCGGTCCCTTTAATCAATGGAACCTGGGAAGTTTATGACTACACCGCCAATTTTGCCCAAGGAACAGCCTTGCCCAATGGAAAAAAGGGAAACACAGGAATCTATGGCCATGATCGTCCCCAAGCTTTTGCCGCGCTGAAAAAACTTTCGGGAGGAGAAAGTGTAGTTGTGGAAACCAAAAACTATCTTTTTTATTATCAAATTTCCGAAATCAAAAAACAACTGCGCCCCGAGGAGGTGGATATCTTTTATCCCACCAACAAACCCGTCCTTACTCTTCTAACCTGCAACGGGACTTTTTCTCAACACCGCTACGCCCTACGAGCAAATCTAATTCGTATTGCCAAGAAAAATGAATGTCCTGCTCATTAAAAAACTTAAAATCAACGGACAAAAAATTAGTCTTACTAACAGGAAAAGGAATCTTTTAATCTTGAACTTCTAATTTAAAGAATTTTAATTTTCACAAGGACTAACCTTTGACTATCTTGATAAGATAGCCTACGCAAAATCAGATAATGAGTTCGCCGCAATGTTGCGTAGAGAGGGAAAAAATTATTTCACAAATTTATCAATCACCATTCCAGTTCGCGTTGAAAAAAGTAGACCAGTATCTAATTTTCACTGCCTTTTTTCAATTGGTTGTAATCCCCTTTTTTCCCTAACATAGACTCAATTACTAACACTATCTTGACAATTTGACAACTAGTGATATGATATTACTATAAGTCAATCTAAACTGCCCCCAATAAAAAAATAAATAAAAATGAAGAAAAAATTATTTTTTCTTGCTTTTTTTTCTTTTCTCTTTTTAGCTCTGGTGGGGCAGCATTATCGCGCTTCACCAGTTCAAGCTTGTCGCGATGAAGAATGCTTCCGCGATCTCCAATTCACCAGCAGTTGTGAAGGATTAAGTATTCAATTTAATCCCGAATTTCAACACCACCGTTTTGAAGTTACTATTTATGTTGATGGTAGCGAAATTCTCCGTTTTCCCGAAATTACTTTACCCGAATTAAAAGAATTCCTAACCACTTTTCAATGGGAAGACTACAACTTGGATCTTTGCCAACCCCATCAAGTAAAAATTGTTGTTCGTTATACCCTTCACTATTACGGCTGCCAAAAAACTCCCTGTGGCGAAGAGACTTTTACCAAAGAATACCAACTTGATTTTGGCGGCGCTCCTTCTTGTGAATGTTCCACCCCCACCCCGACTCCCACCAACACTCCCACACCAACGCCTACCCCT
>JALUVT010000003.1 GCA_027020325.1 bacterium | reverse complement strand
CTCCTTTGGCCCTGATGAATTTGCGCTGCCAGCGCATAGGCCTGCCTAAGGTAGATTAAGTTTTCTTGGTGGGGATAATATTGTTGAACTTTATTTAACAAATTCTGCATGGCCATTAATTACTCTAAACTCAGCAAGAATAACGAAAATAATCAGGCTTTATAAATAAAAATTCCTTTGAGGGTGAAGGGATAAATTTAGGAATAACTGATGATGA
This sequence comes from bacterium, assembly GCA_027020325.1. Taxonomy (GTDB): domain Bacteria; phylum Patescibacteriota; class 4484-211; order 4484-211; family 4484-211; genus JALUVT01. Next base: position 4,625 of record JALUVT010000003.1, on the reverse strand, counting down.
GCACGCCCTGCTTATTTTTATTATACACGACGAGGCAATTTTATTCTGGCAGAAAAAAAGAAAATCGGGTAAACTTAACTCATTATGGCGCCGAGCCAATCTCTTTAGACTTTCCGCAAATGAAAAAAATAACTTCAATAACAGGTTTAAGAATAAGCCTGCCTGATGAAGACCTTCAGGCTTTAAATAAGATTTATGAAACACCTCCGCATCAACTCACCGAAGAAGATCTGCAAGAATTTATCCAAACTCTGAATTCAATTATTGAATTATTAAAATCTCAAGGTCAAGAGACGCAAGAAGTTGTTAATTTTCTAAAACAAGCCATTATTTTAATAATTAATTTTGCCCCTCCGCCAATTAATAAAACAAAGAAAGAAGAAGGGGTGGAAGGAGGAGAAGAAGCAGCAGCAGCAGTAGTAACAGCAGAAGAAGCAGAAAGGAATTTAGAGCAGTGGAAAATTTTTATCGAAAGTCTTAATCATTTAGGCCGAAACTTAGAAGCAGCTATTAAAGAAGCTTTTTCCCAAGATGGTAAGGCGCTGGGGGGTAATATTGACACTGCGTGGGTTGACTTGCGACATTTAATCGCCCACTGGGTAAATCCTAATACTATTTATTGGCAAATAGCTTATGAAATTTTTCAACAAAATGACTCACCCTTCGATACAAAAAAACTTAATGAATTCGCCCGTTTCGCCAGCGCAGGCAGAAATAAACTAGTCCAGTTTCAACAATTTCTTCGACAAGAGTTCCCCTTATTAAGCGAAAATTAAGAACCCAGCTCCACCTTCAATTGATTGGAGTAACGATCACATTCCCCCTGCCCGCGATAACGACAAAGGCGAAAATACCAAGTCCCCGCTGGATAATCATCAGGAGGCAGATAAATTTTTAACTGACGCCGCTGGGGATCAGCACTATATTTATAACCCCAACTTTTGGGGTTTTCCTTTTTACTACGATTATTTTGTTCGTAGGAAAAGGTGGGGTTGGGACTCTGACTCCAAACAAGCTTTACCCCTTGATAAATTCCTCCCTTTCCTTGTACTTGGAAAGAAAATTCTAAGTTTCGTCCTTCCTGCCGCAATAAAGTCAACTGCAAATTCACATTTCCCCACTGCGGCGGATTTACGGCTAAAAATGCATCCTCACTGTACTGATCACAGCGGTCTTCCTTGGCCTGATAATGACAAAGACGGAAATAAAAATTGCCTCCTTGGGCTAGGGCAAAATGTTCCACCACGGCCTCCCGCGCCTGCGGATTGCGGACATAATAACCATAATCGCGCGGTTGACTGCGGAAAGGATAACGCGCTCCGGGTTGAGAAGAAAAAAGAATTTTAAAGCCTTCGCCCCCTTCACCCCCTGTCCACTGCCAACGCAGACGGACTTTCCCGCTTCCGGCATTTAGCAGCTGAATAATTCTCAATTCTGCTGCGGAGGCCGGTGAAGGAGAAGAAACTGTTGGCAGCGGGGATAATCGCAGGCTTGGCTCCCGCGTGGGTTGCGGCGAAGGCAAAGAGGTCGGTTGAGGGGGAGTATAAAATAATTTTAAGTTTTTTAGAGTTTTTTTCCCCGCTTGATTATAAGTTTTTAATTCTAATTTATTTTCTCCCTTTGCTAATTTAACGCGAAAATCAAAACTGTTTCCCAAATCAAGATCTATTTTGCGCCATTGTCCTTGGTTTAAGCGCCCCCAGAGCCCCGCGCCGCCTCTGACCTTTCCTTGAATACTCACTGCGGCCTGCGCAACTGTTGTCTCTGCTGGTTGCAAAACAGTAATTTCCGCTGGCGGCAAAGCAAAAATTCCTTTTTTAACTTTTAGTTTTTCTTCTTCACGACGATTAAAATTGATCCACGGATTATCCAATTCTTCGCCCTTTAAGGGAGCTTTAAATATCTGCGTAATTCCCTCTCCCGTCTCCTGAACCAATTTCTCACCCTGCCCTACAGCAATTAATTTTTCCTCTTCTTTTAACTGGACTTTAACCTCACTTTCAATGACGGCTAACTGCCAATTTTGATCCTCTTGCCGTAAATTAAAGGCTGTTCCCCAAGCCTGCAGAACTGCACTACGGTTTTCCACCCGATACTCCCGCGTCCAGCCCGCAGCTAAACGATGATAGGCCTCTCCTTTTAATTGTTGCAAAACAAACTCTTGCGGAGACAACTTTTTTAATTTTAAAGTTGTTTTCTCGTTGAGACGGATAATTGAACCATCATCCAATTCCAAAATCAACCGAGTTCCCGCGGGAGTGATTACCAAATCCCCTTGCCCCACTTTTATCCCCGTATGCAGAGTTAAAACTTGGTTTCCCTTACCTTGCCGCCGAATTAAACTCGCTGGGCCATCAATCATCGTCACCTCGCCTCCTAAGACTGCTCTTGAATTATTTTTCTCCGGCCACCAAGAATGAGACCAGCGTCCCAAAACTAAAGCGAAAAAAAATAAAAAAATGAAAAGCAAAAGGCGACCTCGAGCCGCGAAATTTTTAATCTTTGCCTTTTCCCAAATTGAAACCACAGATTAAACCTATCCCAAATTCACTTTTTCTGTCAAGATTAAGGGCCAAATCTCCGCCATGATTAATACAAAATTTTCCTTTCATTGCCTAAAATCCTGTAAAAAAAAGCCGTCAACAATTGTTTCAGGCCTCTCCTATCCCGCTCTTTTCTGCCAATAACCCTGCCTTTTCCCTTTAATTGCCATCAATTCCACCGCCGTTTTCGTTTAGCCCAGATTTATATTTACATTATTTGAAAAAATTTGTTAAAATTCCTTTAATATGAGTAATGTACCAAATCCTGACCGTAGAAGATTTCTAGGAAGTGCTTTAAAAATGGCTGCTACCCTACCCCTCGTTATGCAGGGGGGGATACCGTCCTCTTCGAAGGAACAGCTGCTTAAAAGGGAAGGCTCTTTCTTAGGACAATTATATGAAAATTATTTTAGAGATTTAATGCATCGAATGCTTCCAGAATTAAATTTAAGAACCTTGCCGCGAGAAAGGGTGTTAAGTATCACTGTGGGAGAGTTCTTCGCGATGATGAACTTTTTTTATAGAGAAGGGAGCAGAGATTATATCAACATTAAGGCTGATTTTGGACTTGCTACACAAAGACCCGGGTTAAGGTTCGTTGTAACAGATCAGGCTTTTCCTCATTCCTCAGTCTGGAACTTTAGAGCCGAAAGTTCTGCTCCTGTTGGCGACAATCCTGAATTAACTCACAGGCTAGCCTCTCTTTACAGTGATCCTGAAGATAAATCTAACTTTTTAAAGTTGGTTGAACACGATGGATTATATTACCCCGATTTGTCAAAGTGGAGATTTGATTTTAAAGAATCTGGACTCTCTCAAAATTTTAGGTTGCTATTTTTAAGAAATGAAATAGGACATATTTCCCCTACTGGTCCCGGGAACCCAGATGAGGAAATTTTTGTTTTTAATCAACCTACTATTCCAATAATTTCTAAAGAGGATGATCGTGTTTCTCTGGTCTTACTAGATCCCAATAATCTGACGAAGCCGCGCCAAGTTTTTACCTTTTAAGCCTATCGAATCTAATTTAAAGTGTGCCCTTCATTGGTAACGCAGGGAGTTCCATAAAAACTCTTTCTTCTTAAACCAATCTTTTTCCCAAGCAACAAAGAGGCGAAAATTGGCCGCAAATTTAACCCCTTGTTTTCCCTTTTTTAACACCAACCAGAACAATATTCCCTAATCTTGTTAAACTAACCTTTTTTCTCCTTAAATCCTTCAAGAAAATCAATTTTCTTTAACCTCTTCATAAAGCCCTCTAAAGATTCCCCCCTTTCCAATTTACTGCATTGGTTATAATATGAATTAATGTCTAATTCTCAATCCCCCAAAATTGAAAAAGTGATTATTATCGGCGGGGGACCGGCGGGATTAACTGCCGCTCTCTATCTGGCGCGGGCCGAATTAAATCCTCTTGTTCTGGCGGGGCCGCAATGGGGCGGACAGTTAATGTTAACGACCACGGTGGAAAATTACCCCGGTTTTCCCGAAGGAATTGAGGGTCCCGAATTAATGCTCCGTTTTCGCCAACAAGCAGAAAAATTTGGCGCCCGCATCGAGGAAAAATTAGTACAACGGGTTGATTTTCAGACTCCGCCTTTTCTCATCGCAACCGCAGCAGAAGAATGGCGCGCCTGGAGTGTTATTGTTGCTACTGGTGCTAAACCGCGACGGCTCGGAATCCCGGGGGAAGAAAAATTTTGGGGCCGCGGGGTTTCGAGTTGTGCAGTTTGTGATGGAGCTTTTTTTAAAAACAAAGTCGTCGCCGTTGTTGGCGGCGGCGATTCTGCAATGGAAGAAGCTCATTTTCTAAGCCGCTTAGCGCAAAAAGTTTACCTTATCCACCGCCGCCGCGAATTTCGCGCCACCCCAATTATGGTTGAACGAGTTAAAAAACAACCTAAGATTACGATTCTTTACCAACACGAAGTAAGACAAATCCTGGGCGAGGAAAAAGTGGAAAAATTAATTCTCTTCGCCAAGGACGAAAATAAAGAAGAAGAACTGGTTGTCGACGGACTCTTTTTAGCCATTGGTTATGAACCGGCAACAGAATTGTTCCAAGGGCAGTTAGCCACTGAT
>JALUVT010000002.1 GCA_027020325.1 bacterium | reverse complement strand
GCTAAATCAACGGTATTTTGAAATTGCGCTTCTGTTTCGCCGGGAAACCCGACGATAATATCGGTAGTAAATTCGGCCTCGGGAATCGCGCGCCGGATTTGTTCAATAAGAGCGAGATATTCTTCGCGGCTGTACCAGCGGTTCATCCGCCGCAGAATTTCATTGTCTCCCGATTGCACCGGGAGGTGGATGGTGCGGCTGATTTGCCGGTAACGGGCAATGGTTTCAATTAATTGCGGAGAAAAATCCCAAGGATTGCTGGAGATAAAATTGATTTCTTTAATTCCCGGCAATTGGGCTACTTTTTCCAGTAGTTGAGGGAAAAGGGTCGGGATACGGTGGCGGCCGAGATGTTTAACCATCACCGGTTGGGTTTCTTGTAAGATGGCAGTTGTTAAGGCATCAAAACTTTTTCCCTTCCTTGCGGCTAAAACAAGATCAGCGCCGTAGGAATTGACATTTTGGCCAAGCAAAGTAATTTTACTCACTCCCTGCGCTAAAAGATCTTCGCATTCGCGGATAATCTCGCCGGCGGAACGCGAAACTTCACGGCCGCGGGTAAAGGGAACAACACAAAAAGAACAAAAATTGTTGCAGCCATTGCTGATTAAAACCCAGCCTTGGTCGCGTTGTCGCCGCAGGGGCGGATGGTGAAATCCTACTTCTTCAATAGGAAGAAATTCATCAACCTCGGGAAGAATTTTTTTCAGTCGTTGGAGGTAGCGGCGTTGAGGATCGCGTAGGGCTAAACCGACCATACAGCCGGTAAGAATAATTTTCTGCGGCTTTAATCCTTTGCTCTTAAGCTGGCCTAAATTGCGGACCAAACCATAGACCCGATTTTCTGCTGACTGCCGCACCATACAGGTATTAATCACGACTTCATCCGCTTCTTCAATCTGCGCAGCAGGTTTCAAGCCCCGTGCTTCAAAAAGACTGGCCAGACGCTCGGAGTCCGCTTCATTGGCTTGGCAGCCGAATGTTTTAATAAAGTAAGTAGCCATGAGCAGATTATAACATTTAGCCGGCGTTGCTATTAGATTTTAAATCTCCAATTGCGTTTCCCCAAAAATTAAAAATTGGATGGTTAAGCTCTTTTCGGAAAGATAAAATATACTTCGATAATAGTCAATTCTATAGCCTCGGCAAAGCAAATTTTTCTATTTTGGGATTGATTTAAATTTTCGCTGAATTAGCGCTAGTTTAAATTAATTAACCGTTTTTTTTGAGCTTTAGGCTCTGATGCTTGGTAATTTTGTCTTGGGTCTATTTCCCCAGCTGTTCTTGTAAATTAATCTTTGGGGCATCGAGAGCTAAACTGAAGAACAAAAAAAGATTCCGCCTCCTGCCAGGAGGCGGAATCTGCAACTCCGTCGCTCGATCTTGGCTTAGGAGCCGAGCATTTTCTCAATCTCCCGCTTCATTGTTTCAAAAGGAACTGCTCCGGGGACGAGTTTAGTTTCCCCGGTCTTGAGATTGAGAAGAATATTGCCCGGAGTTCCCGTTACTCCGGCCTGGATTCCGGAACGGAACTGATCTTCAACTGTTTTCTTGTGCTTACCACTGTCAAGACAGTCCTGGAATTTCTTTTTATCAACACCCACTTCAGCGGCCAATTCCGGCAATTTGTTAAGATCCAGACCATTGTTTGACGGTGTTACCTCAAAAATCTTATCGACAAAGGCCCAAAATTTATCATTACCCCCTAGCTCAGCGACGCATTCCGTTGCTTCAGCTTCTTTTTGCGCTTTCGAATGCAACTGCGTTAGAGGAAAATGACGGTAAACAATCATTAACTTATCGCCAAACTCTTCCAACAATTTCTTTGTTGTCGGGTGAAAGCGTTTGCAAAAAGGACATTCTAAATCCGAATATTCAATAAGCGCAATTTGCGCTTTGCGGTTGCCGCGAATATGATCACTATTGGTGACCGGGGCTACTTTGCGCGAAGGTGATTTTGTCGGACGGGTATTAGTAGCAGTATTGCCTTGATTGCTTTCCCCGCTTCCGCCTTCAAGATTCTTGACTTTATTCCAGAGAAATCCGAGACCAAACGAAGCCGCTATCAATAGAACAACTAAACCACCGATTAAGTATGTATTTGTCGATTTTTTATTTTTTTCCATCCTTTTCACCTCCTTTAGATTAGATATTCTAATCGCACTGGGGAAAAGTTAAAAAATAATAACTTAATTAGAATAATAAACAGACTAACTTCTTTGTTGAGCTTTGTCAAGAATAATATTTAGGCTCTATTAGGCAAAAATTAGAGAACTAACCTCCAGTAGGGGTAATAAATAAAATTAGGGGTGTGGAGCGGCGGACCGGACTCGAACCGGCGACCCTCTGCTTGGGAAGCAGATGTTCTACCAACTGAACTACCGCCGCGGATCAGGGCAAAATTAAAACATTGCCAGCGTGAATAAGAGGGTAGGTACGCCCATTGGGCGCGGTATAAAGACTAAGATTATTGCGGGGATCATTAAAAATAAGACGCCATTTTTGTCCGTTCCCGTAAAAACGGACCGCAATATCCCAAAGCGTATCGCCGCGTTTAACTGTGTAAGTTTCCGTTGTTGTTTCTTCTCCCCCGGCTTTTTTTTCGCTGGTGATAGCGGAAAGCACATCGCCCTGAGCATTTGTTTCTGGACCGCCGAAGCCGCTGACAATCAATTCCTGCCCCACGGCAAGACGGGGATTGTTGAGAGGAATTTGGTTAACCCGCGCCAATTCTTTCCATTTCCAGCCGCTGCCAAGAAATCTTTCTGCAATTTTCCATAATGAATCACCTGGTTGGACTTTATAAATCGTCGGAGGTGTTGGCGAGGGAAGCGCACTTCCCAACTCACTGTTGTTGACTTCGGGAATTTTGAGAACTGTTCCCGGTTCCACCAAAGGTCTTTCCAAGGGAATGTTATTGGCTTCGGCTAAAAGGCGCCACTTAAAACCATCATCATAAATTTTTTCCGCAATTTTCCAAAGTGTGTCTCCTTCTTGGACAGTATAGGTGCCGCCAAGACCTTTTTCATTAGGATTGCTGGTGGGGGCTGCGGAAGGGCTTGGGTTGGCAGGACTACTAGAAAAAAATTTTTCTCCCGGATGACGGAGGAAATAAAAAGTTGCTCCACTGATCAAAAGAATTAGGGCAATGAGAAAAAAAGTTCCCCAGCGTGAAGAAGGATCCTTTAAAAGTGTTGTTTGTTCGGCCATTTGATTTGTTGCACTTTTGGCGGGAGCGACGGGACTTGAACCCGCGACCTTCTGCGTGACAGGCAGACGCTCTAAACCGACTGAGCTACGCCCCCCTGTGCCAAGCCTAGCTTTATCTTAGCAAAAAGTTGTTTTTTCGTCAACGAAGTGCTAAGATAAAAAAGAATTTAATTCATGGTCAAAGAGAAAAATTTTTTAGTAGAGCCGAAGGAGGTGAAACTTAATGTTTAATTTAGGTTTTATTTTTCTCGCCTTGGTCGGCGCGGTTCTTATTTTTGTCTGGCATACCTACAATTCCTTAATTACGGCTAAAACACGGGTGGAAGAAGCTTGGTCCGGGATTGATGTCCAGTTAAAACGACGGGCAAGCCTAATTCCCAATTTAGTCGAAACAGTAAAAGGTTATGCCGCGCACGAAAAAGAAGTTTTTTCTCGCGTTACCGAAGCACGGAGCGCGTTAATGAAAGCGGCAACACCGCAGGAAAAAGCAGCGGCGGATAATGCCCTGAGTGCGACGCTCAAAAGCCTTTTTGCGGTTGCCGAAGCCTATCCTGATCTTAAGGCCAATGAAAATTTTAAACAATTGCAGGAAGAACTAGCGGACACTGAAGACAAAATTGCCTACGCCCGCCAGTTCTACAATACCAATGTCATGGAATACAATATTAAAATCCGCCTCTTTCCCAGTGTCTTAATTGCCAATATTTTTAATTTTCAAGCGGCGGAATTTTTTGAGGCCGAAGATGAAGAGCGGGAAGATGTGCAAGTTTCTTTTACCGCTAAGGCGGCAACAGAAAACAAATCCGCGCCCGAAACCAAAAAAGATTAATTTCATTCCATGACAATCTACGCGGCAATTGCGGAAAATAAACGCAAGACCTGGCTCTTAATTTTGTCTTTTTTGCTCGTTAGCAGTGCAAGTGTGGGAGCTTTTTTTAGTTGGTGGAGCGGGGTGAGCGACATTTCCTATTTTCTCGGAGGATTGTTTTTAAGTACTATTGTTGCCGCCGGAGCTTACTGGAAGGCGGATCAGGTAGTTCTCAGGTTAAATAACGCCCACCCCATTAGTAAAAAGGAAGAACCCCGTTTATACCGCATTGTTGAAAATTTATGCTTAGGGGCAGGACTGCCGCGGCCAGAAATTTATGTTATTGAAAGCCAAGCCCTAAATGCCTTGGCCACGGGACGCGATCCCGCGCACGCCAAAGTTGCGATTACCCGGGGATTGCTGGAAAAATTGGACGATTTAGAGCTGGAAGGAGTTATGGCCCATGAACTTTCGCACATCAAAAACTATGACATTCGTCTAATGACAATGGTTGTAGTTTTGGTGGGTTTTGTTTTGATTCTTAGTGATTTTTTTTGGCGCAGTTCAGCATCAGGCTCCTCACGGCGCAAACGGGATAATTTGTTCGGAGCTCTAAGTTTAATTTTGATTATTCTTGCGCCTTTAATTGCCCAGTTGCTGAAATTTGCTCTCTCGCGCCAGCGTGAATATTTGGCCGATTCCGCGGCGGCGCTGTTGACACGCTATCCCGAAGGTCTGGCGCGGGCTTTGGAAAAAATTGCCGCTACGGAACAGCCTCCATTATCCGTTAATCCGGCAACAGTTCATTTATTTATTGTTAATCCCTTGGCGC
>JALUVT010000001.1 GCA_027020325.1 bacterium | reverse complement strand
CTCGTCCGACCAAATTGCCCCATTCATGAGCTAATTCACTGCGATAGATCTGGGCCAATTGCGAACGGGAAAAATCACCGTCCTGGCCAAAACTGAGGGCGCGAAAATAATAATAACGCAGGGCATCAGCACCGTATTCAGCCACTAATTCCCGCGGATCAATAACATTACCAATACTTTTACTAATTTTCTGCCCCTCCAGAGTAAAATAGCCGTGGGCAAAAATGCGCCGCGGCTGAGGCAATCCTGCTGATTCCAGCATTGCCGGCCAGTAGGCGCAATGAAATTTAATAATGTCCTTACCAACCAAATGGAGTTCGGCCGGCCAATAATGCTTAAATTTTTCTTCGTCCCAGCCATAACCAATGCCCGTTAAATAATTGAGCAAGGCGTCGAACCAAACATAGACAACCTGACTCGAATCTCCGGGGAAAGGAATCCCCCACCCGCGATAGGGGCGAGAAATACTAAAATCTTCCATGAAATTGGCAATAAAATTACGCACTTCCTCGCGCCGCGAAGGAGGCTGAATAAAATCGGGATAACGATCAAGATAATGAAGGAGAAAATCGCGATAGCGGGTCAGGCGGAAAAAATAATTTTCTTCACTCAATTCTTCGGGTATTGTTTGATGATCCGGGCAACGACCGTCAACGAGATCTTTTTCTGTTTTAAAGGCTTCACAACCGCGACAATAAAGCCCGCGGTATTGCCGACGGTAAATATCGCCGCGTTGCTGAACCCGCGCCAAAAACTGATAGACCCCGCGACGGTGATTCTCCCAAGTCGTACGAATAAAAAAATCAGGCTCAATTGAAAGTTCGCGCCAAGTTTCTTGATACAAACTCGCCATCTGCGCCAAGTAATCTTTAATCTCTAGCCCTGCCTTTTCCGCTCCGCGCAGATTTTTTTCCGCATTCTCATCGGTTCCGGTCAGAAAAAAAACATCATCGTTTAACAAACGATGGTAGCGACTCAAAACATCAGCGGCAACAGTGGTATAGGCATGTCCTACATGAGGACGATCATTAACATAATAAATTGGCGTCGTGAGATAAAAATTTTTTCCGCGCACCGCAAACTTATTATAACAAAGGGCGGGGAAAAGAAGGAAAAATTATTGCAATAAAACTTCCATAATTACCTGAGGCAAATATTCCAAAAGATCGAACGCGGTAAAACTGGGACCCAAAGCCGCTGCCGCTTCATCCCCGGCTGCACCATTCAAAAAAGCTGCTCCGGCAGCAGCAATTAATTCTTCCTGACCTTGGGCCAATAAACCTCCTAAGATCCCAGCCAAAGTATCGCCTGTTCCGCCTACCGTCATAAAAGGATTGCCTGTTTTATTGAGAACAGTTTCCTGTCCGTCACTAATAACATCAACCGCCCCTTTTAAGACAATGGTTGAGGTTAACTCCAAGGCCCATTTTTGCACCAATCCCACCCGTTCCGCCAATTCTGTGGGAGGAAATTCTTCGGTCAATAATTCAAATTCACTTTGGTGAGGGGTCAAAACAAATTTTTTTTCCCGTACCAAATCCGGGCGTCGCCAAAGAGCGGCCAAGGCATCGGCATCAACAACAACCGGCATCTTGGCCTCGGCTAAAATCTCTTGAACAGTAGCGATTGTTTCCTTTTCCCGCCCCAAGCCACTCCCAATAACCAATGCTGTTTTGCCCGCCCAAGCATCGCGAATTATTTCGAGGTGCTTTAATTGGAGAAATTTTCCCGGCAAAGGAATGGTAATTAAATGCGGAGCATAAAGGGCTGCGGTGTCCGCACAACGACGCGGGGCAACCATTGTTACCAAATCTACTCCGACTTTATACGCAGCCAGGGCATTGAAAAGCGGCGCTCCGCAATAACGCTCACTACCTCCAATTACCAAGAGGTGTCCATAATCATTTTTATGCGCCTCGGAGGGGCGCGGCGGGAAAAGTTTTTTAATAATTAATTGGTTAACTTGGGGCCAACTCATTGATTGCTTATTATCAATTTATTCTTTCATCACCTAGGCTATTGCCACTGTTTTTCTTCTCTTTTTAAGCAGAAAAAATTGAAAAAAATAAAAAGTAGCTGCGCCCCAATTGGACCGAAGAGGAAAAGGGAAAGGGGCGAAACAGTAAGAGAAAAAATTTCCCTAATTTCTGCTCCTGCGGACAGGACCAAACCAAGCAGCACCCCGCTGATGGCCGTTAACATCAAAAAAAGAGCCCGTAAACTAAGAAGAGTAAAAAATTTTTTCGCCTCCCAGTAAGCGCGTTGTTTTTCTATTGGGCCCTTTTTCAAGAAACTCCAGGCCCAAGTTTCCCCAATCACTATTCCCCCGCCCAACAGAATCAGCAGATAATAAACCCCCCCCCAAAAAAGGGGAAGATAATAAGAAGTTTCTAGGTAGTTATAGCTATAATAGGGAGGATAAATAACACCTCTCCGCAATCCGAACCATAACAACAAGGCACTGCCCAAGCCGAATAAATTTACTCCTTCCAGCAATAAAAATAACAAAAGGTGATAAAAAGGGCGGACTGATATTTTTTTCTCTCCGCCCTTCGAGGAAGCAAAGAATAAATTTTCCCCGAAACTTAAAACCCGGGCCGCAAACAGAAATATCAACGGCGAAAGCAATCCATAACTAAGCAAAAACAAACTTAAAGGAATAATCTCGGAATAAGGAGAGGGTGGAGGAAGAATCTTGGGACTATTCATTACTGAGTATTACTAAACTCATCTGGCGCCGCAGCCTCTGTAGCTAAAATTTTTGAATCGGGATTAGATTTTTCCCCCTCTTGCGGCGGATTAACCCAAGATTTTATTTCCCGCCGCACAAAGATAAAAATTAAAGCCAAAAAAATAGCTGGGAGCAAGAAAACAAAGAAAACTTTCTCCTTCCAATTCCAGACCCAATTATGCCCCCGCCCTACGGCCCGATTATTGGGTGCGGGCAGAAAAACAAAATCTTCATTAGGAAGCTGGTTCAAGGATAAATTGCGACTCAGGCGAGTGAGATACATTTTTCTTTTGGCTTCAACCCACGCTTCTCCCGTGGGAGTGCGGGAAAGATTATTAATTGTCTTTGGCAAGAGCCAACCGGCATAAGTAGTCGCGAAATTAGGTAAACGCACTTTTTCTTGGCTAAAAACATACAAAGTCAATTGAAGATAACCGTTATTTTGCGGGGGGTAACGGCGATGATCACGCTCCGAAAAAGTAACCGGAAATATTCCCTTTGAACGAGACCTTTCTTTCAATCCCGCTGCAGTCAAACGAAAAGGGTAGAAGGGCTGGGGCGTGGCAAAGGAAATTTTTAACGGCGCGGCTTGGCCGCGGCGCAAATCTTCTTTGGCCGAACTGCTTTTTTGTTCTATTTTAGCGGCAACAAAAAACCAATTTTGATCAATATATTCCTGAAAAAGATAACTTAATTGCCGCGGATAATAATAACCATTGCTTTGCAGCCATTTTTCCAAAGCGCGGGGTTGATCACTGCTTAAAACAGCGATTTTGAAAATATCAATAACTTTTTCTTCCCAAACCTGAACCGCTCCTGTCTCTTGCTTGCCACTGACCCTATCTCGCTCAAACTCCAAGGGCTGAATTCTATAAAGCGGAGCAGTTAATTGACGCAAATTTTCGAATAAATCAAGTCGCCCCCGGCTCACCTCGGGCCGACTGGGAACAGGAATAATCCAGGCGAATTTATCCGTTGCTCCCTCGTAGGCATAGCGAATCACCATTGTCTCCCGTCCCTGATCAAAAAAAATCACTGCTTCTTGTCGTGTCGGCCGTACCCAGGAATCATGAATCGGTAAAATAACTCCATCAGCGCGAATTACTCCCGGGGAAAAAAGAAAAAAGAAAAAACTGACCAGCAGATAAAAAATTAATCGCCGCCTCATCAACAAACTCATTATAACAAAGAGTAGAAGGTTAGCGTCAAGAATAATTTATTCCCCTCTTCAGTTTTTGTCTTCCAAGGGCAAACTAAAGCTAAAGGTAGAACCTTGACCAACCTTGCTTTCGACCCAAATTTTGCCCCCATGTAATTCAACAATATTCTTTGAAATAAAAAGGCCCAATCCTGTTCCTTTGGAGCCGCGCTCAATTTGTCCTTGAACACGATAGAATTTTTGAAAAAGATTCGGTAGATGTTGTGGCGGAATTCCAGGCCCAGTATCAGCAATTCGGGTAATAACCACCCCTTCTTGGCGATCCAAATCAATCCGTACCTCAACCTTACCTTTACTCGTATAATTAATCGCATTCGCAATAAGGTTGGTCAAAACCTCGTTAATTCGGATCGGATCAACGCGAATTTCGGGAATATGATGCTGCGGAGGGATAAAACGCAAGTGAAGTCCTTTTTCTTTGGCCTGAATCATAAAATCTTGTACAGTTGCTGCGACCAGTTTGACCCAATTGACATGAGATTTTTCCAACTTTATTGCTCCGCGTTCAATTTTGGCCACCGAAAGCAAATTTTCCATCAACTGTTCGAGTTTATCGGTCGAAATTAAAGCCCGTTGTAAAAAACTCCGTTGCTCGGTGGTTAATGATTGCGCCTCCTCAAAAAGAACCGAAACATAACCCCGGATTGCCGTGATCGGACTGCGCAATTCATGCGCCGCCATTGAAACAAAATCAATTTTCATTCGTTCGGCTTTCTTTTCTTCAGTTACATTATGCAGGGTTAAAATATAACGCGGTTCCCGGGCTGTTCTTTCGCCTTTGCCTTGAACTGGACTGATGACCAGATCAAGATAAAGCGTTTCCCCACCCCTCCGGAGCTGGAGATCCTTAAATTCACGAACTTGATTCGGGGCAATTAAAAGATTGACCTTTTCTTCCTTTTTAGTTTCGGGATTTTGACGAACAAGATCCAGAACTTCCCGCCAGGGACGGTTTTTTAATTCCGCTTCTTTTTTTTGCAACAATTGCCGCGCC